>SDZZ01000031.1 GCA_004173255.1 Chitinophagaceae bacterium
TATTACTCGTTTGTCAGGGATTGCCGCGAGGCGGGCATCAATGTGCCGATAATACCGGGACTGAAACCGATCTATAACCGCAAGCAGCTGAACATGCTGCCAAAGACGTTCCATATTGATCTCCCGAATGAACTGTCGAATGAGATCCTGAAGTGTAAAACTGATGAAGAGATTGAGCGCGTGGGGCAGGAATGGCTGTTAATGCAGTCGAAGGACCTGAAGAAGAACGGAGTGCCGGTCCTTCATTATTATACGTTGGGTAAGCCGCATGTGGTAGCGAATGTCGTGAGGGAGTTGTGACGATTTACTTCAACAACTTCCCAAACTCTTTTTCATCCACCTTCACCGGATACTTTTTCTTCAGCTGGTTCGTCCATTTATCTTCCAGCAGCACCTGGTAATCGTTCATCACAAGGCCTTTTGCTTCGGCAAATGAACGCTGGGCAGGCTGGGTATAAACCTCTTTCACCAGCGAGAACGTGGCCGTATTATCGGTCGGGTTCACCAGTATTCCGGTAATAGAACCCGCTACAGGCTTGCCCTCCAGGCCAGGGATCTGGTCCAGTTCAAACCTCGATGAATCAGCCACTACCTTTTCATTAATCGCATCCGTAAACTTCTTCCAGCTTTCGGGGGCTGACTTCACCTTTGCCGATAAATCAGCTGCGGTCACCGAGTCAACGCAAAAGAAGATCACGGCAAGCGCGCTTTCTTTCCACGTGTACTTCGACTTATTGGCGTCATATAATTTCACCAGTGCAGCGGAATCACTCTGCGCTTTGTTCCACACTTCCTGCTGCATGATCTCAAAGAACATGTTTCCGTCACGGAACTCGGTCATCTGGTAGTTGAATTCCGGATTGTATTGTTCCAGGTGTTCACGGTAATACTGGTACATTACCTGTTTGGAAAAATCATCCATCAGCGTGTTATAATCCTTCTTTGTAACCCGGTCGGTTTTATACCGGTTCATCTGCACATAATTCGCCCAGTCCGATACGCGCACGGTTGAATCGCCTACCTTAAATATCGGGGATGTCTGTTTCAGGGAACGACCGATACCGGCAGGTCGCAGGTCGACCAGGCTATCCGTGATTGCCCATAAAGCGCCCTCACTGGTGTAAAGCGTTTTGTATCCCGCCTTCGCTTTCACTTTTGCATAAATGAAATCCTTCGCCGTTTTCCAGCGGTCATCATTCATTACTTTCTGTTCGATCTTTTCAATATTTTCCTTGTCATCCGGATCGGTTTCGATCGGGGTGGATGAAACTTTCTTTACGATATGATAGCCGTACCGGGACAGGATTGGTTTGGTTACCGCACCGTCTGCCAGCGCCCACACCTGTTTCTCAAAATCAGCATCATACTGACCCACGGAAACCTCGGTCATATTCCCTTCGGCATGCGAACTCAGGTTATCATTGCTGAATTCTGTTGCCAGCTTCGACAGGTCAGCTCCGCCCTGAACTAATTTATACAATGAATCAGCCCTTTTACCGATAGCGGCTTTTTCCGCTTCAGTGGCTCCGGGAGGAAAGGCCAGCAGGATCTGTTGTAATCGCAGTTTACCCATTGCCTTCCGTTCTTCGATATTCTTGAAAATGTGATACCCGGCCTGGGAGGTTACCGGGCTGGAATATTTACCAGGCGGGGTTTTATAGATCACCGACTCAAACTGGTAGGGCAGTGTAAACACGGTAATAAAATTCAGGTCGCCACCATTGGCTGGTGCGGAAGGGTCATCGGAGAGCTCGCGGGCCACTTCCATAAAGTCTTCCCCTTTTGCCAGCCGCTGGGTAACGGTTGCCAGTTTTTTCCTTGCAGTTGCCGTATCCGTACTGCCATCGCTTCCGTTAGAAATAAATATATGGGCTACATGGATGTCTTTGAGGGATCGCTGGAAAGCTTCGGCCGACAGGCGTTTCACTGCTTCGGGGTCGCTCATGTAATTCTCTACAATCTGATTGCGCAGGTTGGCTACCTCATCACGCACTTGTGGCAGCGTATCATAATGCCGGTCGTATGCTTCCTGGATGCGCAAACGGGAGTTAATGTACAACTGCAGGTATTCGCGCATGGACGCGGCTTTATCCCCCTGTGCCTGCTGGTTATTCTTGTTGTAGGCGCGAAGGAATTCGGCGGCGCTCACTTTATGGGTTCCGTAGGTGAAAACGGTTTGCGAGTTGGCACCCAGGCAGATAAAGGAAAGGAGGGCGGCAGTCAGCCAGTGTTTTTTCATGAACAGGATCTTTTCGGTAACTGATAACGTCTTAGCGGTCATTTTATTGGATAACCCCTACGGCGTTTTCAGTTTGAGCTGGATGATCTCATCTGCCTGTTGCCAGGTCAGTTTTTTTGCCACAATCCGTTTGTCGTGATCCAGCAGGAAAATGGCCGGCACCACCTGCACGTCAAACAGCTGGGAATAACCCGGAATGCCTGCGTCCGTTCGTTTTTTCTCCTCGGATTTGGCGTAGTATACGTTGATCCACCCTTTTAGTCCACCGTGCTGGTTGATAAAGTCGGTCCATGTTTTTTTCGTGCCTTCCGTTTCTTTTGCAACGGCAAAGATCTTTACCCCCTGGGCCTTCCATTTTGCCTGGTACATGGAATCGAGGAGGGGCAGGGTTTCCTTACAATGTCCGCAGGTGGGGTCCCAGAAAGTAAGGATGGTAAACTTCGAAGTGTCCTTGTACAGGGACTGTATGGCACCCGAACTGTCCGGCAGGTCAATGTTTTCGGCCTTGTTGCCCATGATATTGGCCATCAGGCTGTAAGCGCGGTCAGTAATGAGTTTGGTGCCTTCCGGTGTCAGCCAGTCGTAGGTTTTATTGGCAAAGTATTGCTGGTAAAGATGGACAAACACCGCGTCTTCCCACATGTATTTCATGCTGAGGTAACGGGTGGCAAATTTCACCAGCAGGTACCGCGTCATTTCCTTGTTGATGGATGCATAACCCAGCATCCAGTCCATCTCTTTGATCACTGAGTCCGCCGCGGGGTAAACCAGCGTATTAAAATATTTATCGATTCGGTCGTCGAAGAGTGAAGCGGGGGTGCGGGTGACCCGGTCGTCCCAGAAGTTGATACCATCCCAGTAGTGGTCCTTAAAATAACGGTAGGCCCAGGTGCTGTCGTACCTGCCACCCGGTTGTTTTTCAGCCGGCGGGATCTTAGGTTCTTCCATCAGGTGAAACAACTGGCTCAGGATGTTATCCGGCGATTTTTTGATGGCAGCTTTACGGTAAGCGGTGATCTCATTCGAAACAGCCAGTTGCCTGGCGGACAGGGCAATGCTGTCAGTCCCGCCTTTCATGTTTTTCAACGCTGTGCGCAGGGAGTCCAGCAGCCGGCCCTTATCGGACATATACTTCTGGTAAGCGAGGAACTGGTCATTATCGGGGGAGTTCAGGAATTTCGTCTGCTGCGGATAAAGGGTATCGGCAATTACGGTAAAGTGCTGTTGTTTGTCCAGCAACACCTCGATGAATTTGTTTTTGGATGGATAAGCAATCAGGTAAATGCCGCCCCCCAGTTTTTTGGTGCCCTTGAAAGTGCCTGTACTCGCTGCGTTCAGCCTGACGGAGTCAATGATCGGGTATTGTTTGCCCGCGTAGTGTCCCAGGTAAATGGTCTGGTTGGCAAAGGGTTTCAGGGTTACTTTGATCTCATAACCTGCCTGTGCAAACACCATGGCGGCTATCAGCAGGGTGGGAAGGGCAATTAGTTTCTTCATAGTCAGAATATAAACTTCAGGATGCAAAAATAGCCCAAAAGGTTGGTAGGATGGCGGGAACTCCCCGTTCAAAAACCTAGCTTTGCGGCCGTGAGCAGAAAAAAGAAAAACGTTATTCTCCAGAAAATCCTGGTGGAAGATTATGCCGCCGAGGGGAAGTCCCTCGCAAGGGTCGATGGCAAAGTGGTATTCATTGAAGGCGTGGTACCCGGCGATGTGGTCGATGTGTTGCTGGGCAAAAACAAGAAAGACTGGGCCGAGGGCCGGCCGATGAAGTTCCATAGTTACTCCGAAATGCGCGTGCAGCCCTTCTGCCCGCACTTCGGAACCTGCGGCGGCTGCCAGTGGCAAATGCTGCCATACGCCAAACAGCTGGAATACAAGGAACGCCAGGTACGGGATAACCTGCAACGGATTGCCAAAGTGCCCCTGCCGGAAATCAACAGCATCCGCGGGGCGGCCGAAACAAAATTTTACCGCAACAAACTGGAATATACATTCGGCAACAAACGGTTCCTGCTGAAGGAGGAACTGAATGACCCGGAGATCAGCGGCCAGCAGGATGTGGCGGGTTTTCATGCCAGGGGTATGTTCGACAAGATCGTTGACATCAAGACCTGTTTCCTGCAGCATGAACCAACCAATGCTATCCGCAATGCGATTAAGGAATTTGCCCGGTCAAATAATTATACGTTTTACGATATCCGTAACCATGTTGGTTTCCTGCGCACGATGCAGGTGCGGTTATGCGTGAGTGGCGAGCTGATGGTCAATATCGTTTTCGGGGAAGACAATGTGGAAGAACGCAACCGGCTGCTGGACTATATAGCAGCGGAGTTCCCGATGATCACCACCTTGCTGTATACGATTAATACCAAACGAAACGACAGTATGTTTGACCTGGAACCAGTGCCTTATACGGGGAAAGGGTACGTGATGGAGAAACTGGTCACTGCCGGCGGGCAGGAGTTCTTTTTCAAAATCGGGCCCAAATCTTTTTTCCAGACCAACACCAGCCAGGGGGAACGACTGTACCAGATTGCGGCAGACTATGCCGAACTGACTGGCAGTGAAGTGGTCTATGACCTTTACTGCGGAACTGGCAGCGTGGGTATTTTTGTAAGCCCTGGTGCAAAAAAGATCATCGGAGTAGAAATGGTGGAAGCGGCCATTGAAGACGCAAAGGAAAACGCTTCACTGAATAATATTGCCGACTCGGCGTTTTTCGCGGGCGACGTGATCGACATCTGTACGGATGAATTTTTTGAACAGCATGGCAAGCCCGATGTGATCATTACCGATCCGCCCAGGGCCGGCATGCACGAAAAGCTGGTTCGCAAAATCCTTGATATTGCGGCGCCGGTAGTGGTGTACATCAGTTGTAACCCGGCTACCCAGGCCCGTGACCTTGCGTGGCTCGATGAAAAATACACGGTGACCAAAGTGCAACCGGTCGATATGTTCCCGCACACCCTGCACATCGAAAATGTGGTGCAGCTGAAACTTAAAACGCTTGCCTAATTTATTTATATGAGTGAGTTTAAATTTACAAGGCCTAACGCCTTTCCTCCGTTGGTGAAGAACCTGATCATCATCAATGTGCTGGTGTTTATTGCGCAGTCCACGCTTGGAGAGCGCTACCCGATTAATGACTGGTTTGCACTTCACGAGGTGCGGTCTGCATTCTTTCAGCCCCATCAAATCATTACGTTCCTGTTTATGCACGGGAGTCTCTCCCATCTTTTTTTAAACATGCTCGCTTTATGGATGTTCGGGGCACAGCTGGAAAACTACTGGGGCCCCAAGCGGTTTTTCATCTTTTATCTCGTTTGCGGGATAGGCTCCGCGCTACTGCATCTTGCGGTATTGTATGTTGAGCTGAACCCATACTATGCCTCACTTCCATCTTTGCCACTGGAAGATCAGTTTTACTATATTAACACCGCCGTTTTACCTCTTAATTCGGTTACAGTGGGTGCATCGGGTGCAATTTTCGGGTGCCTCGCAGCCTACGGTTACCTGTTTCCCAATACCATTATTAACCTTTACTTCGCTATTCCCATCAAAGCCAAGTGGTTTGTGATCGGTTACGCAGCATTGGAGTTGTATGCAGGAATCCGGAACTCTGCCGGCGATACCACGGCCCACTTTGCCCACCTGGGTGGCGCCCTCGCCGGAATTATACTTGTCATTATATGGAACAAAACCAACCGGAAAACGTTTTACTGATGGGAGAAGTGAAACCCTTCGACTAGATTTGTGATATGAGCTACTACGACCGGGAGCCCAGGAGGCATTTATCATTTGCACAGCTGAATAATTCGCTGATTACGTTGATTGCAATCAACCTGATCATCTTTGTTATGCTCGCATTTATCCGGGCCATGTATCACCTGCAGTACACTGAAAGTGGCGACGTGATCCAGCGGTTTACAGAAAACTGGGTGAACTGGCTGGCATTACCCGCCGATCCGGCAAAGATCCTGACCCGCCCCTGGACCATCCTTACCCACATGTTTACGCATACTGACGTATGGCATGTGATCGGCAACATGCTCTGGCTCTGGGTTTTTGGCTACATCCTGCAGGACCTGACCGGCAATAAGAAAATCGTTCCCATTTACCTGTATGGTGCATTTGGCGGAGCCCTCGCCTTTGTGCTTTCCTATAATATTTTTCCCGGACTGCGCCCCGAACTGCCCTGGCAATCGGCCATCGGCGCCTCTGCCGGCGTAATGGCGATTGCCGCCGCCGTAACCACCATATCCCCCGGTTACCGCATCCTTCCCATGCTGAACGGAGGCATACCGATCTGGATCATCATGATCATTTACCTGATCATTGACCTGGCAGGTATCCCCGCGGGTAACACGGGTGGTCATATCGCCCACATTGCCGGTGCGCTGGTCGGTTTCCTGTTTGTGTATTCATTCCGGCGTGGGTACGACTGGGGTAACTGGATGAATAATTTCTTTGAATGGGTCAATAATCTTTTTAACCCGGAGAAACCGAAAAAAGGCCGGGTGATCAAGTCCGAACTCTTCTATAAATCAAAGGGTAAGCCCTATAAAAAGACTCCCAATGTAACCGAACAGCGCATTGATGAGATACTCGATAAGATCAGCGTTAAAGGTTATAACTCCTTATCGGACGATGAAAAAGACCTGCTGAAAAGGGCTTCGGGCAAAAAGGAGTAGGGGTTCATGGTGCCGAATGGGCATCCGTCCATTTATCCCGGCAACCAGCCGGCGCAATTGTTAAACCCGTGGACCCGCAATCCGGGAAGGGCAACCCGCCGTATAAGTTTGGTTAATTCATTCGGTTAATTCCGCCGAATTAATGAAATTCGTGCAATCTTGACCCGGAGAACTGGTGGTTCATTTCCTTCCTTGGTTTCGGCTTCCCCTTCCTGCTGGCCGGCGTAGTGGTATTTATGATCGGGTGGCTTTTTACCAAACGCAAACTCGCCTTGCTTTCTGCCATCGCGCTGCTGCTTGGTTATAAAAGTGTCAGCGTGTTGTTTGCTTTCCATCCCCTGACCGGTTTTACCGATAAAAAACAGGACGGCGACCTTCGGGTAGTGACCTGGAACGTGGCGCGGTTTATTGAAATGAAACGGAACAATAACCAGGGCAGCCGTACCCGCCTTCGCATGATGGAACAACTGAAAGCGATTGATGCGGACGTACTCTGCCTGCAGGAATTTTTCCATTCAAATGCCATCGGGTGGTATGATAACCTCACTTACATTGCCCGGCAGATGGATTACCCCTACTACTATTATTCGCACGACAACGATGGCGACAACCATTTTATCGGTAATATCATTTTCTCCCGTTACCCGATCATCGACAGCGGGCTGGTCCGCTTTCCCCGTCCAAGCCTGCCGGAAACACTGATGCATGCGGATATAGTCGCACACGGTGATACCATGCGGGTATTCACCACGCACCTGCAGTCGGTCCAGCTGAAGCCGACCGACTACCAGGCAATCGACCATATCAAGGACGGCGATTCAGGAATCATCAGTAACTCAAAAGCCATTTTTTCAAAGCTCCGTAAAGGAATTTCCCACCGCAAGATCCAGGCGAATATAGTGGAGCAGGTTGTGGGGGACAGCCCGTATCCGTCCATCCTTTGTGGCGACCTGAACGATATACCGAACTCCTACACTTATTATACGGTGCGGGGTGACAAACAGGATGTGTTCCTGAAAAAGGGGTTTGGGGTGGGCCGCACGTTCTCCGCCATTTCACCCACGTTGCGGATCGATTATGTTTTTGCCGACAACCGGTTCTCGGTGCGGCAGGTAAAACGGGCGGTCCGGAATTATTCCGATCACTATATGCTGGCCTGCGACCTCCACTGGGTTAAATAAAGCAGCCTTAACCGAGCGCGGATTTTACTATTTTTGCGCTTCCCCGGTTAAATCAACCTCCCCGCACAACAAGGTCTGGCGGCCGGAAGGCCCGAAAAAAAGAACTATGAGCGAACTGAAGATTTATAACACATTATCACGGCAGAAAGAATTGTTTACCCCACTCGTTCCGGGTCACGTGGGTATGTATGTTTGCGGCCCGACCGTATACAGCGATGTACACCTGGGAAACTGCCGCACCTTCATTTCGTTCGACCTGATGTACCGGTACTTCAGGTTCCTTGGCTATAAGGTGCGCTACGTCCGCAACATCACGGATGCAGGTCATCTTGAAGGTGACCGCGACGAAGGGGACGATAAGTTTTCCAAAAAAGCACGGCTGGAACAACTGGAGCCAATGGAAATTGTGCAACGTTATACAGTGGGCTTCCACCAGGTCATGGAATCACTGAATGTATTACCTCCCACCATTGAGCCACGGGCAACGGGTCATATCACGGAACAGATTACCATGGCACAACAGATCATCGACAATGGTTATGCCTATGTGGTGAATGGTACCGTTTATTTTGACGTGGAGAAATACAACAAGGAAAAGCCGTATGGCATCCTGACCAATCGCAAGCTCGAAGACCTGCTGGAAGGTACCCGCGAACTGGGCGGACAGGATGAGAAAAAAGGACGGCTCGATTTTGCTTTATGGATCAAGGCCGGACCTGAACACCTGATGCAATGGCCTTCCCCATGGGGTATGGGTTTTCCTGGCTGGCATATTGAGTGCTCAGCCATGAGTGAAAAATATTTAGGGAAAGAATTTGATATTCACGGTGGCGGCATGGACCTGGCGGCCACGCATCATACCAATGAGATTGCACAATCGCAGGCCTGCTACCATACAGCATCCGCGCACTACTGGTTGCATACCAACATGCTTACGGTAAACGGTACACGTATGAGCAAAAGCGCGGGTAATGGGTTCCTGCCCGGTGAATTGTTTACCGGTAGCCACCCGTTACTGGAAAGGGCCTATTCGCCAATGAATGTGCGGTTCTTCATGTTGCAGACGCACTATCGCAGTACACTTGACTTCAGTAATGAAGCATTGCAGGCTGCGGAGAAGGGATTAAAGCGACTTTGGGACGCGCATGAAACGCTGGCTAAATTTGAACATAATGGTGCTGACGGCGCACTCGATACCGAATTGGATGCAAAAGTGAAGAAGGGAGTTGAAGAATTCCGCGAATTCATGAATGACGATTTCAATACGGCAAAAGTGTTGGCTGCGATGTTTGAACTGGTCCCCACTATCAACTCCATGAAGGACGGACTGATTCCTGTAAATGCGATCAGCCGGGACACACTGGCATTGTTTAAATCAGAATTCAAAGGTTTCCTCGAAGATGTATTTGGCCTGAAAGCTTCGGTGGGAGCCGACTCCGGGAAGATCAACGGAGTGGTGCAGCTACTGGTCGATATGAGGAAGGAAGCGAAAAGCCGGAAGGATTTTGCTACTTCCGATCGTATCCGCAACCAGCTGACGGCGCTGGGTATTACGTTGAAGGATGAAAAAAACGGGGAGACGAGTTTTTCGCTTGATTAAATGCGATCACACTTGCACGACTTAGCTCAATAACTCTGAACCAGCAGGTGGGTAGGAATGTTCAGTCCGCCAGGTCATTCTGATTATATCCGATCTGTTCCATTCTGAACTTGATCGCCTCAATAGGGTCGGGTAGGTTGCTATATTGGCCGTGTCGCCCGGATGATATCCCTTTTATAAAGCGGACCTGGCACTTTTTTTATTTTGAACCCGGCGGCCTTCATTGCCCTTTTTACATCGCCTTTGCTGCAGTAAGTAATCAATATGCCGCCTGGCTCCAGGAATGAAATCAGCTTTCCAAACATTTCCTTGCTCCAGAGTTCTGGCTGTGCGGCCGGTGAAAATGCATCATAATAAATTAGGTCCACCAGTTGGGACGGCTGGTAGTCTTCCAGTGCAACCTTTAGTTTACGCAGGGTAAAAAACGGATTGATAACTGCATGTGTTTCCCACGTTGCATCGTGCAGTTCATCGAAGACCGGCTGAAGATCAGGCCGGTCAAGCTTCTGGCAATAATTAAGCGATCTGGCTTCCGGTCCCGTGAGTGGTTCCGTTTCAATGGTTGTATAGTCCACATGAATGTTATTCTCCGTTGCTTTTTTGTAAGTCAGCAAGCTGTTAAGGCCGGTACCAAATCCCATTTCAAATATTTTCACGCCTTTGCCCGGGTGGGCAGCCGTTACAAAGTCAAAAGCGGAATGGATATACACGTGGGCCGACTCCTGGAGGGCGCCGTGTTTTGAATGGAAAGCCAGTTTCTTTTCACCCGCGAGAACGGTGTGGGACCCGTCTTCCGTCAGAATTATTTTGCGGAGCATACCCAAAATTAGGCGCAATTTTGCAGTACCCCACTAACCATCCTAAAAATTCCGATACATGGAGTATCTCATCCATCTTCTTAAAGACAAAAAGTTTTCAGCCCTGCTAAAGGATAAGGAGCCGTATATCATCCGGACCAACCGGAACATTTTTGTTTATCTCTGCGCTTCGATCATGAGCCAGCAATTGTCTGTCCGGGTCGCCGATGTAATCTATGAACGGTTCCTTGCCCTGTACGACGGTAAGGAGCCCGCACCGCAACAGGTGCTTGACACCGATTCGCTGACACTTCGCAACATCGGGCTCAGCAATAACAAAGTGAGTTACATAAAGAACGTGGCAGCATTTGCCGTGGATCCGGGAATGGGATACAACCTGCTTGAGAAGATGGACAATGAAGAGATCATTACCTACCTGACGCAGATCAAAGGGGTGGGGCGGTGGACGGTAGAGATGCTGCTGATGTCGGCCCTTGGACGGGAAGACGTGTTTGCTGTAGATGACCTCGGAATACAGAATGCGATGATCAGTCTTTATAAACTGGACCGCTCGGACAAAAAAGCCCTGCGCGAAAAGATGCTGAAGATATCGTTGAAATGGAGTCCATACCGGACTTACGCCTGCAGGCATTTGTGGTCCTGGAAAGACAACGATCCGGTTAAGAAAAAATCCGGGAAAGAAATCGCAGCAAAGAAGAAGTCACCCCGTGCGAATAAGTTGGCCGTAAAAAAAGCAACGTCTGTACGAGCCAAAACCGCTCAGAAAAAAACAAAGGGTGTTTAAAGATCAAACTTGAACCAAAACGTATCAGAAGAGGACAAAAGGCATATAGAGATCAAAGCCGCCGGCGATCCGGAGTAAAAACATCACAACACCGATAAGCCCCAGCACAAGAATGATTTTTGCATGCATCCGCGAGTATGCAGTGTACGCGGGTACGCGCGTTCCATCGGGTAGCAGCGTTCTGGTATTCATCAGGAAGAGCGCAACGAAGACGCCATAAATTGGAAGTATAACCGTCAGGAGGTAAGAAGCAACCAGGAATGCCATCCCGGTTTCCTGTGGTTTAGCGAGAACTTTCTTGCGGTTTTCCCTGGTCTGGGTTATCTGCTGGTCGGTTATTACCTTGTCGTGCTGCGCAAGCAGTTGTTGCGCTATCAGCACGTCCTGGTTATTCCATTCATCCGGTTTGGAAATAACTTCCATGAGTTCGGTGTCGGTGAAGGAGTACAGGTAGTAGTCGGGCCCGATCTCGCTGATCCTTGCCCTGATCTCCTCGTCGATGAGCTCATTCGCTTTTGCAAAATCTTTCGGTTCCATTACGAGGAAAATATTCTTGTCACCCGAATGACCTGCATACACCGAATCCATGATCGCCCGCTTTTTTTCCACCCGGCAATCAATGCCTTTTGACAGCAGGAAGTCACGGAGGCTTTCTGCTTCATCCATTTCATAAAACGATTTGAAAAATACGGGATCAGTCATATCAGAAAATTAGTTTGTCAAAAGCAGCGAGGGCAGCTGGTTCCATGGTTGCTCCCAGACCGGCAACTTCCGGCACTTTTATTACACCGTTTGCGCCATAGTCTATTCCACCGGTCACCGGATCAGTTGAAAACATGAGGGCGGTGTCAAAATCATAGTGAGTTATCATAGGACTGCAAAGTGCAAAATGGGCGAAGGCTGTCATGGCCAGTCTCGATTCCATAAAAGCGCCAACCTGCAGGTGAATGCCGGCAGCAGTAGCCAGCTCAACCATTTTCAGTGCATTAAAGATGCCCCCGCTTTTTCCCAGTTTGATGTTCATATAGTCGCAGGCCTGCAGGCGGATCAGCCGTTCAGCATCATGATGGTCACCGCAACTTTCATCACTCATGATTTTTACCGGGCTCTGCGCGCGGACCGCCGGCAGGTCGAGTATGGCCCATCTTGGTATGGGTTCTTCACAATGTTCTATATTATATTTTGCCATACCCTGCAGGGTGCTGATCGCCTCATCGACCGACCACCCCTGGTTAGCATCGATACGCAATGGTATGTCTTCACCTACCGCCTCGCGGATCAGGCGGATCCTTTCTATATCGGTAGCACCATTTTTCCCCACCTTGATCTTGATGGCCGGGTAACCGGCCTGTTTGATTTTTACTGCATCGATCGCCATTTGCCCCGGGTCACCAATGCTTACGGTATAATCGGTGGTAATCAGTTTGTCATTCCTGCCGCCCAGGAAGCGGTATAACGGCTGGCCGGCGTGTTGCGACGCAAGGTCATACAGTGCCATATCAAATGCACTCTTGATACTGCTGTTGCCATAGATCAATCCGTCCATGGCGGCGATGTGCTGTTCAAGATCCAGTGCATTTTTTCCTTTCAGCAGTTGCGCGAAGTAACCGCCGACTACCATGCAGGTGCCGGCACTTTCGCCATTAATACTCATGAACGGACTGCATTCCCCATAACCAACCGGTCCCTCTTCGGTCCGCAGTATTACCAGTACATTTTCCGCGCTGTGGATGGGTCCCAGTGAAATGACGAAGGGCTCGTTCAAGGGAATAAATATGCGGTAGAGTTCTACCTGTCGGATGATAAGCTGTTGCGGCATACGATACTATTAATTGAACAGGATCCTGAATCCAAGCGCGGCCATTGCAGTATATGGTGTGTATTTATTGTCGAGGATATACCGGCTTGGATAATCGGTAATCGGAAGGATAGCCTTTAGTTCACCATAGAGATACAAATCCGCACCCAGCGGTACTTCTGCCCCAAGGCCCAGGTCAATGCTGAGGCGTTTGAAGTTCTGGCTTCCGGGCACAACCGGCATCTGGTACATGGCGGAATCGATGACAACGGACTGGCTGTTCGATACCAGCCCCAGCAGTATGCCCAATCCCGCCAGCGAATAGATGCCCGGTTTTCGTTCACTCACAGCCGAACCGGTAAAATAATGTTTCCATCCGAGTGAAATATGTTTGAACCTCATTTTCGCCGTGTTGTCGTAGCGGATGGCAACCGGGATAGTGCCGGGTTCTTTTACTTCAGCCAGCAGGTTCCTGTTGGTAAACTTGCCGTTCGAAAAATAGGCCACCCACGCATAGGCCGCATCCTGCGGGGTGAAGTTGTAGTGGAGCGTGACAGTTTGCCCCACTGCCCAGTATTCCTGGCCTTTCTTGACGCTCCGCTGCAGGTTCACGTCGCTCGACAGACTGAATAAAGTCTGTCCCTTTACCGTCCCGGCAATTACCAGGCAGCAAAGGGACAGGCTGAACAGTTTCGGGATACATTTCATGAAGCCGGAATTTACTTCATGATTTTCAGTTCTGAAATAATATTCTGCGCACCTCCCAGTTTATCGATACACCAAAGCACATAACGGATATCGACATTAATGGTCCGGTTCAGGTCTTTGTCGTAGGCGAGTTTATGACTCAGGGCTTCGTAGTTGCCATCAAAGGCAAGACCGATCAGTTCACCATTGCCATTGATCACCGGCGAGCCGGAGTTGCCCCCGGTAATATCATTGGTACTGATGAAGCCGATCACCAGGTCTTTACGTATGGGATCAGCGTACTGCCCGAAATCCTTTTTCTTCAGCAATTCAACCTGACGGGCCGGCAGGTCAAACTCGTAGTCGCCGGCTTTATATTTTTCAAGCAAACCTTTCGACGTGGTTACATAATCATAAGACACGGCATCCGCGGGTTTGTAGGGCTTTACCACTCCGTAACTCACGCGCATGGTCAGGGTGGCATCCGGATACATCATTTTTGCTTTCACCGTATCCATTTCCATAATTCCTTTCAGGTACAGGCGTCCGTACTCCGCGTTCTTATTGGTGAAGTCCTGGAAGTACGGCAGGTACTTGCTGTTGTAGTTGGTAAGGAAGGCGCTTGCAAAGGCAAATGCCGGATCATTCTGCAACAGGTTGGCGTCGGGGTTGGCCACAAAGGCCGTCCATTTCGATTCATCAAAAATTATCGTTTTACTGAAAATCTCTGCGGCCATTTTCTTATATGTCGATTCATCATCCAGTGGTCCGTATTTATTTTTCAGGTTGCTGAAAAATCCGATCGGGTGCTGCTCTTTCGGGATGTCCTGGTAAAATAACCGGGTAACGCCTGCAAGGATCTGTTCATCGGATACGCGGTTTTCGCCTTTCATAAAATTAGCCCGCTGTGCGGAAGCCGCTTCCAGTGCTGATTTCAGCGAACCGGCACTGCTGCCGCTACGCACCATTGCGTTTTCTACCTGTTGCAGGGAAGCAGCGAAAGCAATCAGTGGTGACCCCAGGATGCCTTCATTGATGTATACCCGGTGTTTTGCGTATTTGCCCCAGTTGCTGTAGGCGGTGCTCCACTCACTGAACAACCGGTTATACTCCGGTTTCTGGGCTGCCCATGCATTGAATTTATCTTCGGCGGCTTTCTTCTGGCCAAACACATCATACTTTACCAGTTGCTTTGATTCGCCGTCGTAGAATTTCCAGTAGTTGGCGATGGATGCGTATGACGAAGCCAGCTGCAACTTAACGGCCGGGTCCTTCTTCATTTCCTCAAACATGTATTTGAGGCGGAGATCGCGGAGTTTGACGAGTGAAGGATTATTTACATCCACTGCCAGGCGGATGCCATAGGATGTTTCGTACCGGTTGGTACTGCCGGGGTAACCCCAGGTCATGGCAAATTCATTTTCCTTCAGTGGTTTGATGGAAACCGGCAGGTACCATTTTGGTTTCAGCGGAACGTTGGTGCTGGCAAAGGCGGCAGGTTTGTTATTTGCCCCTGCATACACCCTGAATACGGAAAAATCACCTGTATGCCTGGGCCATTCCCAGTTATCGGTATCGCCACCGAATTTACCCACACTTTCGGGCGGTGCACCCACCAGGCGGATATCGGTATAACGCTGGTAAACGAAAGCGAGAAACTGGTTGCCCTTGAAGATCGGGCTGATGCGGGTCTCAATGTTCTGTGACGGGTCGCTCAGTCTCGTGTTGATGGAGGCGAGCACGGAGCTCTGTCGGGTAAGTCGTTCCGCCCCGCTGAGACCTTTCAGTGAATCCATCACTTCGGCGGTTACATCTTCAATGCGCAGGAGGAACTGAACGGAGAGCGTGGTCTGGATTTCCTCTGCACGTGATTTTGCATAAAAGCCGTCGCGCAGGTAGTTGTGTTCAATGGTACTTGCGGAAGCGATCGCTGCGTAGCCGCAATGGTGATTGGTAAAAATGAGGCCTTCCGCGCTTACGATTTCGCCCGTGCAGCCGGTTCCGAACAGGATGACCGCATCTTTCAGCGAAGCCTTATTGATGTTGTAAAGCTGGTCGGCGGTCAGTTTGAGTCCTTTTGCAACCATGTCTTTGTACACCTGTTTTCCAAGGAGCATGGGAAGCCACATGCCTTCATCGGCCATGGCGCGGAGCATGAAGGAAAGGGAGACGGCAATCGTCAGTACAATCTTTTTCATGAGTATATGTTTAGAGGGCTGTTACATATGGCAGGTCAGGCTTGCGGTGTATTGAGGATGGTCCACAGCATATCTTTTAATTGCGTGAGGCCTTTGGTAGTTACGGATGAGATGAAAATATGCGGGATATCTTTTGGCAATTCTGACTCGATTGCTGCAGTCAGTTCATCGTCGAGCATGTCCGACTTGCTGACGGCAATTACAAATTGTTTGTGCAGCAGTTCCGGATTGTATTGCTCCAGCTCATTCACCAGGATTTCAAATTCCTTTTTGTGGTCGGGGCTGTCGGCCGGAATGAGGAAAAGCAGTGCAGAGTTGCGTTCTATATGACGGAGGAACCGGTGACCCAGTCCCTTGCCTTCCGAGGCACCTTCAATAATACCTGGCAGGTCAGCGATGCAGAAGCTTTTGCCGTCGCGATAATCAACGATACCCAGGTTGGGGGTAATGGTAGTAAACGCATAATTCGCGATTTTGGGTTTAGCTGCGGTGATCACGGATAGCAGCGTCGATTTACCCGCATTGGGGAAACCGACCAGTCCCACGTCGGCCAGTACTTTCAGCTCAAGTACTTTCCATGCCTCGGTGCCTGGCAGGCCTGGCTGTGCATGTTCCGGTGCCTGGTTGGTTGGGGTGGCGAAATGGCTGTTACCCAGTCCACCCTTACCGCCCGGTACCCAAATCACTTCCTGGCCGTCTTCCAGGATTTCGGCGTCCTGTTTACCCGTTTCCTCATCGGTGGCGATGGTGCCCAGTGGCACTTCAATGATAATGTCCTTGCCGTAGCGTCCTGTACTGTTGTTGCCGCTGCCTGTTTCGCCGTTTTCCGCCAATACGTTTTTGAAGTACCGGAGGTGGAGCAGGGTCCACAGGTTGCGGTTACCCCGCAGGATGATATGCCCGCCGCGGCCACCGTCGCCGCCATCGGGTCCGCCCATGGCGGTAAACTTGTTCCTCATGAAGTGACGGCTTCCAGGCCCACCATGACCGCTTTTGCAAAAGATCCGGATCTGGTCGACGAAATTGCTTTTTTCCAAAATTCAGGTTTTACTGAACCGCAAATATACCAAGCTCCCGGTTAAGCGGGACATTAATGCCTTTTGTGTTACTATCACATGTTTACCACGGCCCCATATTGATTGGGTAGCGTAATTTTTTCCCCAGTAAATGCACATAAAAGCCTGCAAAACGCTAAAAAGTGTGCGGCATGAATTTTTCAATGTATTTATCCTAATACCTAATGATGGAAACTGTAGAAACAAGAAAAAGGATTGAATACAGGACAAGCCTGAAAGTAGTGAGGCAAACGGAGCTCGCTTCGGTGGTGCCAGTCAAGGAAATCCCTGATATCCGTCCCGTGCACCAGAAAACAGAAGAGTTGAGGAAAACACAAATTCCGGTTGATCACCGTGGTTATATAAAGTGTAAAAAACACGATTTTTTTTAATCTTAAAACTATAGACTATGTTACGTTGGACTGTTATATTCCTCGTCGTTGCGATCATCGCTGCGATCTTCGGGTTTGGTGGTATTGCTGCGGGAGCGGCATCCATTGCTAAAGTGCTGTTCTTTATTTTTATCATCCTGTTTATCATCACACTGATCTTTGGCCGCAAGGCAACGAATGTGTAATGAAGGCACGACAACATATAAACCGGTTACCGTCAGGTACCGGTTTTTTTATGTCCTGTTCTGGCATAACTATTTCAAGTGATCATTTAAAATTATACATATGAGAGCAATATGGTCAGGCGCCATCGGGTTCGGCCTCGTAAACATCCCGGTTAAACTGTACAGCGCCACACAAACCAGTACACTCGACCTGGATATGCTGGATAAAAAAGACCATTCGAACATCAAGTTCAAGCGGGTAAATGCCAATACCGGAAAAGAAGTGGCCTGGGCCAATATTGTAAAGGGATATAATGTGGATGGTAAGTATGTGATCCTGACCGATGCCGACTTTGAAAAGGCAAGTCCCGAGAAGAACAAGATGATTGAAATTGCCGAGTTTGTAGAAGAGGGCGAGATTGATGGTATCTATTATGACACGCCCTACTACCTCCAACCGGAAAAATCAGGAAGCAAAGCCTATGCATTATTGCGTGATGCACTGATTGAATCGGGGAAGGCTGCACTCGGAACGTTTGTGCTTAGAAGCCGTGAGAACCTGGTGTTGCTAAAACCGCTCGACGATATGCTGGTGCTGAACAAAATCCGGTTTGCTGAAGAAATCCGCGATCCGGAAGAAATAAAAGCACCGGCAACAAAAAGCAAACCTGCGGAGATTAAAATGGCAATCCAGTTGATCAACCAGCTGACGAAGGATTTTGATATTACCCGGTACAAGGACACGTACACCGATAAGCTGATGAAGATGATCAAGGCAAAATCGAAAGGCAAGACGGTTACTGCTTCACCGTTGAAAGTGGTGCATTCGCGCAGCCGCGACCTGATGTCGCAACTGAAGGCCAGCCTGGGCACGGGCACAAAGAAAAAAGCGACAAAATTGAAAAAGGCGTCATAAGCCGTCCAGTTGCACAATACCTGAACTTAAATCATAAAAGGCACCAAGACGGGGGGCAGGAAAGTTATGGGTTTACAAGAATACAACAGCAAGCGTGATTTCAAGATCACCCGCGAACCGAAAGGAACGATGGACCGGTCCAACAAACACCGGTTTGTGATTCAGCGGCATGAGGCCCGCCGGCTGCATTATGATTTGCGGCTGGAGATGGATGGCGTATTAAAGAGCTGGGCAGTACCTAAAGGTCCATCCATGAATTCTGCCGAGAAACGTTTTGCCGTGATGACGGAAGATCATCCGGTCAGCTACCTCCCATTCAAGGGCCGCATCCCTGAAAAACACTATGGGGGCGGAACCATGGAGATCTGGGATAAAGGAAAATTCATCCCGGTTGATGAAGATATGAACGAGCTTACCGACCGACAGGCGGCAGCCGCGTTAAAAAAAGGGGAACTGAAAATCTTCCTGAAGGGCAAACAGATTGAAGGTGGATATGTATTGATCCGCCTTAAAAACGGGGAGAAAAACTGGCTGCTTATCAAACACAATGACGAATACAATGTCCGCAAACCTTACGATGCGGAAAAGCATCCGCCCATTTCACGGAAAGATGGTAAAAAACAGGCTGCAAAGAGCAAACCTGGAAAGACTGGTGTGGCGAAAAAGAAGGCTGTAAAGAAGAGAGTACTTCCTTCAAAGAGGAAATCGGCTTGAGCCTGAGATTGCTGGAGTGCACCGCCCAGAATATTCTTGGTTGTAATCTTTTCAGTGCATGTTTCCGTTGGGTTCCATAGTCGGGATCTTGTTACAATTGCGAATAGATCCCTACGGTATGAGATCCTTCCAGGATGACAAGAAAAAACCCGCCGTGAAACAAATCACAGCGGGTTATAAAATATTGACAGAAGTTCTAATTCAGCGAGAACACGGCCAGCTCTTTAACGGCATCCGCACATACATAGCAAATTTCCGCACAGGCTTTCACATCCCTCTCATCGGGGTAGTTATCGCACTCCTCACAGCACTGCCTGCAATGCAACAGGCAGTTGAGCGGCAGGTCACCCATATCATCAGCATTGCTGACCAATCTCGACACCACGGCAAAACATGCCTTGGCACAATCCGCACAGGCCGTCAGCAATTGAAACCTGGGTGTACGGCTATTATTCTCTGCATGTACACAGGACTCGCACATCAGCCAGGCCTTCATGCATATCTTGATATAGTTATCGGTGCGCTGCTGCTGTATCATGATGAACCCCTTTTTTATTCATTTCTTCCACCTGTTTCATAAAATCATTTACCAGCGGGTCTGAATACGGGCCGTAAGCATCCACCAGGGTGCCTTTGGTGCCATCATTCGTTTCCAGCACGTAAAGGATGGAATTATCAGCCGGGTCGCTTGCGCCTTCGAAACGGTAAAAATTTACCACGTTCACATCGCCCACATCATAAAGGCGCTCATTGTGAAGTGATAATAATCCCCGTTCCCCGGCCTTGAAATCTTCCGTATACCCTTTCAGTACCATTTTGTTCAGGCATTCGGCTAACGTTTTCATATCGTCTGTTGATGAATCCTGTTGCATAGTATTAAATTTTTGTTGGTGGAAAAAATGGATGCCGCCGTTGTGGAGGCATCCATTTGAGTTTTATGCAGGCTGCGAATCACGCATCCTTTTGATCTGGTCGTGCGATTTACGCAGGCTTGTTTTCTGGTCCATGATCAACTGGCGGATTTCAGTAGGCAGTTCTGCCTCTGTTTTCAGGGCCTGATCATATGCTTTCTGGGCAGCGTCTTCGCCAAACTCACAGCTGGCAAGGATTGCTTTACGGTCTTTACCTGTAAATGTTGCCTTGATATCCATCCATGCGCGGTAGATCTTACCTTTCGCGGTGGTGCTGTCGGTCGGCGTTTCACCCGAACCAGCTACCTGCGCGGAAAGTTCGCTCACATATTTACGGCTTTCAGATGCCATGTCACGGAACAACGCTTTGAGGTCTGCGTCTTTTGATTCAGTTTCATTATCGGCCCTTTCATATCCGGCGATCCTGTCATTGTTGATCTGGATCAGGTCATTCAGCACTTCTGCGGTTTGTTCATTAACAATCATAGCTTAAAATTTTATTGTTGGAAATTCTTGTTTTTGTTAACCCGGTAAATTTGCGGGCCTCACTTAAAGATCAAAAAACCATACCAGTAATTCTCAGCTCCCTGAGCCACGTTATTTACAGGCATGTTCAAGGATACAGATCAGCGCATTCTCCTCGTCGTCGAGCCCCTGTATTTTTTTGCGGTTATTTGTTTTGAGGCAGTCCAGCAATTTCCCCGTTTCATACAATTCCGGCAATATGGGGTGTACATAGTATTTTTTACATACCGTACGGGTATTACCAAGCTTCGCAGCGACCTGGTCCAGGACGCCCAGGATATTCTTTTTAGCGGTAGTAGCATTTTCCGGTAAATCAAGCGTGCGCAGGCATTCCAGGGCTTTGACCGAACCGGCCCAGGTGCGGAAATCCTTGGCGCTGAAGTCATGTTCAGCCCCCGCCTTTATGTAAGCGTTCACCATGCCCGAGTCAATATTCCTGCGTTCGCCTTCTTTATTATAGTACTGGAACAGTTCCTTACCGGGAATATCGCGGCATTGTTTAACAATACGTGCAAGCCGCCGGTCTTTCACCGAGATGGAGTGTGCAATGCCCTTTTTCCCCGTAAAAGTGAAACTGATGTTTTCCGTCCCCACGTTTACGTGTTTGTCCTTAAGCGTGGTGAGACCGTACGAGCCATACAATTTTTCGTACCCACTGTTTCCAACACGGATGAAGGTAAGTTCCATCAGTTCGACCACTGTAGCAAGGACCTTATTCTCGGTCAGCCCCTGCTCACGCAGGTCGCTGTCTATCTTTTTCCTTAAGTGAGGCAAAGATTTCCCGAACTCGAGTAACCGGTGGAATTTTGTCTCATTCCTCAATGCGTTCCATCCGGCATGGTAACGGTACTGTTTGCGGCCATTGAGATCACTTCCTGTTGCCTGGATATGGGCAAGGGGTGACGGCGCAATCCATACGTTTGACCAGGAGGGCGGTATTGCCAGTTTCCTGATCCGTTCCATCTCCTCCTTGTCCCTGACCCTTGTGCCTTTATAAGTGTATTGGTAGCTGGTCCCCTGCTTTATTCTTTTAATCCCTTCGACACAATCAGTTACATATCTTAAATGCGCTGCCTTGGCCGTTTCCCGGTGGTTTTTGTCGAGTGCCCGGTGCTCCTTGTGACTCAATGTTTTTACGTGGCTCATGAAAATCGTTTGACTGGATATTGAAAATCCGGTGCCAAGTGTCCATCCGACGTCATCCCTGGTTCAATGCCAGGTGCCGGTGTTCGGGCGTTTGCTGCCCTGCAGCTGGTATGCGGATCGGCTCTCGGTTTTTAGTTGGTATCACATTTGAATTATTGTACCTGTAAAACATCAGCTCCATGGTAACCGACACCAACCTCCAGTTTATTAAAGAAAAGATCAGCCAGATCAGGACCGCCATTATGTACAACATGAGCAACGAACTTGTACGCCTGCCCAATTCCGTTGTGGAATCGGTCAATGTGGACGACCAGGGCCATGTGTGGTTTGTATGCAAGCCCCCTGTACAGGGCATCGAGCACATAGAACATCATTTCCCGGTCCGCCTCCATTTTTATAAAAAAGGAACCGGCTGCCGGCTGGAGGTCAGTGGAAAGGCTACCATCATTACCAACGAATACACCAGTTACTTTGCCAGCGACGAAAACGGTGTTCGTCCGCTGTTACTGAAAATGGACATGCTGCATGTCGAGTACACCGAACCACAGGAAAAGCGCAAGACGAAGATGGAATTGTGGCTGGAGACCGGCTATAAGTGGTTCCTCCGCACGGCAAGTGTGCAGCACCAGTCGAAGCCCGACCTCAGTGTGCTCCAGGTTATCAATCACGTATAAAGCAGGTTTATGAAGAAAGATTTACGATTTATCCAGGACAAAATTTCAGCAATCCAGTTCGGCATCCTCAAGACAAAGGATATCGACGGTAACAAGTCATGGCAGGTAAAGGCGGCACCCGACCAAGAGACCAGCTTTCATTGTGTTATTACTGACGACCGTCCGTGCGAACAGCTGGTTAACTCAACAGTTAACCTGGTGCAGAAGCACAACGACGATTACCTGTACATCACCGGCCGTGTTTCTGCGGAGGCTGATAAAAAATCAAAGATCCTTTCGGTTAGTATACTCAAGGCTGCATGGTTTGTACGTCAGTCGAAGGGAAAAATTTCCTGGCTCAAACAAAAATACCTGTACGAAAACTATACAACGGAGGATATGGAACTGGCTTCCTGACATCCGATTGGCATTATTTTTTCCTTACATACCATATGAAATCAACAGCTATGAAAACAGTCCTTTACATAATTGCAGCAATGATGGCGGCGGGTTGGATGGTCAGTATCATGTTCTTCGTTACGGGCATGTTCATCCATATCCTCCTGATGATTGCGCTTTTCCTCGTAATGCAGGCTGTAATAATCACCCCGAAACCTCACCGGGACGTCATTAAATGATAGCGACCTTATTTCTTTAAATAAAACTCTGCCGGAAGGAGTATATTTAAAGCCATAAGTTTGGAACCGGAATAAATATGGCTTTACCTCTTAAAATAAAAATCAGGTGGGGATACGTGATCGCCTTCCTGATGCTCATTATTTCGTATTTCCTCGTGTTTAAAATTGTTGGACAACTTTCCAACGAGGCGAAATCAGTCAGCGACTCCTACGCAATTATCAACCAGCTTGAATCTGTAAAAGCAGAGATCACCGACGCGGAAACCGGCGTGAGGGGTTATATCATTACGCAGGATGTCCGTTTCCTGCAACCCTATAACAGCGGCTCAAAAAATGTCCGGAATATCAGCGGTCAGCTCCTCACCAGGACTGTCGGAAAACATTATCACGCCGAGTTGGTGCAACTGACCGCCGTCCTGGAACGCAGGCTGAGTACGCTTTCCGGCTCCATAACCCGTTACCAGCAGGCAGGAAATACGGTAACAGACCAGATGCGCGCCAACCGGGAGACCAACAAAAGCATGATGGACAGCATCCGGCTGCAGGTGAAAAAACTGCAGACCGAGGAAACCGCCATCATGGAGGCCCGGAGCAGCGAACTGGAAAGCTCATTTACCAGTACAGAAATCATTGCGATCACTTCACTGGTGGTGACGCTGGTGGCCGTCATTTATTCCTTATTGGTGTACACCCGCGAAAACCGGGCGAAGGAGCTGGCAGACAAAAAGACCAGGTTGTACCGTGTCGAGCTGGAACAACGGGTTAATGAGCTGGGCCGGGTGAACACTGAGCTTCAGGAGCTGAAGAGCATAGAAAAGTTTGCATCTACCGGCCGCATTGCACGCACCATCGCCCACGAGGTGCGGAACCCGCTCACCAATATTTCGCTGGCTTCCGAACAGATCCGCGATACGATTGAAAAGAACCCCGAGGCAGAGTTGCTGCTCGATATGATTACAAGGAATGCCACCCGGATCAACCAGCTGGTGTCCGACCTGCTTAATTCAACCCGCTTTGCGCAACTGTCTTCTTCCCCGGCGGATATCAATGAAGTGCTGGATGAAGCGCTGGAGCAGGCACGGGACCGCATTGAACTTAATTCAGTCAAGGTGGTAAAAAAGTACGATCCGCAGATCGGGCAGGTGGTGATTGACCGGGAAAAAATCAAACTGGCTTTCCTGAACATCATAGTCAATGCCATTGAGGCCATGGAGAAAGGTAATGCCGAACTCCAGGTGGCGAGCCGTCTGGTGGGTGACCGCTGCCTGATTGAGTTCAGGGACAATGGCATCGGCCTCGACGATGAAGCGCTGTCTCGCCTCTTCGAACCCTATTTTACCAGTAAACAAAAAGGGAACGGCCTTGGGCTTACGAATACCCAGAATATCATCCTCAATCACAAGGGCACTATCAAGGTGAAAAGTAAACCTGGCTCAGGCGCTGTATTCCAGATCTTCCTGAACAGGGATGGAGCAGGGGAATAAATTCTACAAACTGAAGGAGCTTACCGCTTTCGAAATAATTTCTTTGGTGAAGGGTTTTCCGATAAAAAGATCAACCCCTGCCTTATAGGCAAGATCTCGATCGGCCTGTGTATCATGCGCTGTGATCATGATCACCTTTGTCTCGGGAAATTTCGTTTTGACCTTGCTGATGTAATTAACGCCCAGACCGTCACCGAGGTGATTGTCGAGGAATACCAGCGGCGGGGCCTGCCACTGCAGCACTTTTTCAGCGTCGCTCAGACTGGTCACATAGTCCGCCTTGATATTATTGTAGCGCAGAATACCTTTCAAAAGGTAGCAGATATCTACTTCGTCTTCAATAATCAGCGCACGGATCCCGTCATCGCCACTTCTTGCAGACTGTGTGTCGGAAGAGTGGTCCCCCTGGGAAGATTCCTGCGTGTGTATGTCACGGTAGCTGTTCACTTCTGCTGAAGCGACAATTTTTCTGCCAATCTGCTGCAACTGAGGGCCCTTAGCGTATATTTACAAGTCCGGCATGATTTTACGCTTAGGGTAAACGAAATCTATTCAAATTAGGTAATTTTATACTACCATAACTATTGGTATATGAGCAAAAAGATACTCATTATAGATGATGACATGGACCTTTGTACTCTGCTCGCCAGGTTTCTGACGCGTAACGAATACGAGGTCGAGATGGCTCACTCTGGAAGTAAAGGAATCGCGAAATTTAACGAAGGGCGTTTTGACCTGGTAATCTGTGACTACCGCCTGGGTGATATGGAAGGTATCAATGTACTGACTGCCCTGCGCAAACATGATCCGGGTGTGAAGGTGCTGATGATTACCGGTTATTCCGACATCAAGACTGCTGTAGAGGTGATCAAGATGGGCGCGTTCGATTATATCGTTAAACCCCTGATTCCCGACGAAGTGCTGAGTGTGCTGAACAAGGCAATCAATGCACCTGTAAACACAGGGTCGGCACAGGTAAACGGCACTGCACCACAAAAGAAACCGGCCGTTAAGGGTGACAATGGCGGACAGTTTATGGTGGGCAAGGCGCCTGCCACAAAAGCACTTTATGACCAGATCAATGTGGTGGCAGGTACAAACTACAGTATCATCCTGTACGGGGAAAGTGGTACGGGTAAGGAAGTAATTGCAAAAACGATCCACGATATGAGCAACCGCCGCGATAAACCATTTATTGCGATGGATTGCGGTACCCTTTCAAAGGAACTTGCGGGCAGTGAACTGTTTGGCCACGTGAAGGGAGCCTTTACCGGTGCCCTGCAGGATAAAGAAGGGCACTTTGAACTGGCCAATGGCGGAACCCTGTTCCTCGATGAAGTAGGTAACCTTTCACTTGATGTGCAGGCAACTCTTCTTCGTGTGATTCAGGAAAGGAAGATCAAACGTGTTGGCGGTAACAAGGAAATGAATGTGGATGTACGGATCATTGTGGCATCCAATGAAAACCTGCAGGAAGGTTACCGCAAAGGTAAATTCCGTGAAGACCTTTATCACCGTTTCAACGAGTTTTCCATCAACCTGCCACCGCTCAGGAACAGGAAAGACGACATACTCGCTTTTGCTGACTTCTTCCTTGATAAAACAAATGAAGAGCTCGGTAAAGACGTGGCCGGTTTTGATGAAGGGGTGTTGCAGACGTTCCTTTCCTATTCATGGCCAGGTAACCTCCGTGAGTTCAGGAACGTGGTGCGCCGTGCGGTGTTACTTACCCCTGCCGGTGAAAAGATCACATCTGCCTCACTGCCATGGGAGATCACCAACAGTACGCCGATGGTGGCCGATGCACCGGAAGAGAGCAAGCGTTTTGTCACCACACTCGCCACACCTAAAAAAGAACTTGACCTGAAAGACGCAGCCAGCCGGGCGGAATACGAAACCATTATGGCCGTGTTGCAGCAGGTGAATTTTAATAAAAAGAAAGCCGCGGAAATGCTGAATATTGACAGGAAGACCCTGTATAACAAGATCAAGAATTTCCAGGACCAGGAGCAGCCGTAAGGAACCGGCATAACGATGCCTGGTGAAAGGACTGGAATGCTTTTATAAAAAGACTAAACCCTGCGGAAACGCGGGGTTTTTTGTTGGCAGTTGCCGGCAGGGTAGTGATCGCGACCTTTACCCTGTTGATTAAAGCATGATCCAGCCGGATACATTACCCGACTGTACATAACTGAACTGACGCCAGGTCGACAGTACACTTACCGCGGTGCCGGTGGCCAGATCTTTTTTTACCGCTGCGTCCGTTGAGGGTCCGGCAAGGAGTGCAACCTCACGTTTTAGTTTTTCAGTCCGGATTGGTTTATTGTTTACCCCGGTGCTGCGAAGGAATCCTTCGGTCCCGTCGGGCAGTCTGACCCGGTACTGATCACCGGTGGCTGCAAGCACCTGTAGTGCGGATCCGGCGTCAAGAACCAACTC
>SDZZ01000354.1 GCA_004173255.1 Chitinophagaceae bacterium
ACTTCGACAGATCGCCCTTGAGCAACAGATCCCGACAACCCAGCGGTACATCGGACCCTCCAATATCCTTATTCCCCCAAATGATTTCCTGAAAGGGTTCTTCCAGTCGATCCTGCCATACGTTCAACACCCGGAACAAAAGCAATTAACGGACACATTGGGCCTGCTGAAGATCAAGGAAGCCGTTCAATTGTTGTTACATATTGACCCTTCATTAAAGACCTTCCTGTTTGACTTCTCCGCACCACACAAGATTGACCTGGAGCGTTTCATGCTGACGAACTATCATTTCAACGTAAGCATAGCGAGGTTCGCACAACTTACGGGTCGGAGCCTGGCTGCATTTAAACGGGATTTCCAGCTGGTGTTTGATGCTCCACCGCGGCAATGGCTGCAGGAGAAACGGCTTGCCGAAGCGCAGCGATTGATCCACGAAAAGAATTTAAAACCATCTGCGATTTACCTTGACCTGGGGTTTGAAAGCCTGAGTCATTTCTCACATGCGTTTAAAAAGCGGTTTGGTAAAGCACCGAGTGACTGGGCGTAAATCAGCTTTTGGTGAGCTAGTGTGGCTACGCCAGCGCAAACTGGCTATTGTACAGCGATGCATAATATCCGGCCTTTGACAGCAGTTCCTCGTGCTTCCCCTGCTCCACAATACTTCCATCTTTCATTACCAGGATCAGATCCGCATTTTTTATGGTAGACAACCGATGGGCAATGATAAAACTCGTACGACCCTGCATCAACTGATCCATCGCTTTCTGGATCAATAACTCCGTGCGGGTGTCGACCGAACTGGTGGCTTCATCGAGAATGAGCATCGGCGCATCAGCCAGCATCACCCTGGCAATGGTCAGCAACTGTTTTTCTCCCTGCGAAATGTTATCTGCTTCTTCATTCAACTTCATCTGGTATCCGCCAGGCAGTGACCGGATAAAATGATCAGCGTGCGCAGCCTCGGCTGCGGCGACAACCGCGGTATTTGACAGCTCAGGTTTTCCATAAGCGATGTTCTCCTCAATGCTGCCGCTGAATAGCCAGCTATCCTGCAATACCATTCCAAACATCGACCGGAGATCGGCTCGTTTCATTTCCCGGATATCGACGCCATCAATTTTAATAGCACCTGCATCCACATCATAAAAACGCATCAGCAGGTTGACCAATGTTGTTTTACCTGCACCGGTTGGACCGACTATCGCAACCTTCTGTCCGGGCAAAATATCCGCAGTGAACTCCCTGATAATGGGTTTGTCAGTGGTATATCCAAACATCACATGGTCAAAACTAACTCCGCCTTTCACTGAACTGAGTGCAGCAGGTTTCACCACATCAACGACTTCTTCCTGCTCGTTCAAAAATTCAAATACCCGCTCAGCAGCAGCGGCGGTAGACTGCAGCACATTGGCAATATTTGCCGTCTGCATGATGGGCTGGGTGAACTGGTTCATGTACTGGATAAAGGCCTGTATATCCCCGATCCTTATTTTTCCGTTGATTGCCATCCAGCCCCCAACCACTGCAACACCCACATAACTAAGGTTGCCGACGAACGACATAATCGGCATCAATAACCCGGAATAAAACTGCGCCCTCCACCCATTTTTATACAACTCATCATTGATGCCCGCAAATTTATCGATGGACCGGGCTTCACCATTAAACGCTTTCATAACCGTGTGGCCGGAAAACATTTCTTCTACATGACCGTTTATTTGCCCCAATGTTTTTTGTTGGGATACAAAATAACCCTGTGACTTCCGGACCACCAGGCCAATCAATCCAAAACTGATCGGCAGGATCACCAGCGCTACCAGCGTCATCTGCCAGCTGATGGTAAACATCATTACCAGGATGCCAATCAAGGCAGTTGCAGACGTAACCAGCTGGACCAGGCTCTGGTTCAGTGTCTGGCTGATCGTATCCACATCGTTGGTCACACGGCTCAATACTTCTCCATGCGTCCTGGTATCATAATACCTCAAAGGCAGGCGGTTCATTTTTGCGGCAATATCCCTGCGAAGATTAAAGGTCACTTTCTGTGACACACCGGACATGATCCAGCTTTGCAGGTAGTTGAACATTGCACTGACCAGGTACAGAAGGATGAGGAATTCAACCAGGCGAAGAATGTTATTGTAATCAATCCCGGGACGCTGGTCAAAGCTTAGCTTGCGAATGGATTCAATTTGCGCGGCAGGAATGTTTTTCAACACCTCCGGCGGCATTTTTGCAATCACCATTTCACCGGTGGTGCCAGCCGGAAGTTGTGTACCGGGAGGAAGTTTAGCCATCACCCCATCGTAAAACTTTTTGTTACTATAACCGGTTACTATATCGTTTGTCACGTTCCCCAGAATCTTTGGACTTACAATGGTAAACGCCGTACTCGCTACAGCAAGACTCAGCACTATGATAACCTGCCTGCGATACGGCCGCATATAACGCAGCAAGGCCCGCATTGTCCCTTTGAAATTCCTTGGTTTCTGGGCAGGACCCATCATACCAGCCATTGGTCCGCCGGGGCGCCCGCCTAACGGACCTCCCGCTGTTTCCTGCCTTTTATAATCGCCTCTCGCCATTGTACTGTTGTTTCATTTTGACTGTCTCCCTATGTGCTATCCTGTTTCCTACCAACACTAATCCCCCTGCGCTAATTCCTTTTCCGAAAGTTGTGAACCCGCTATTTCACGGTACACCTCCGATGAGCCAAGCAACTCCCTGTGGGTTCCCTGCCCCACGATGGCTCCATTGTCGATGACCAGGATTTTCTCCGCCTGCATGATTGTACTGATTCGTTGCGCGACAATGATCACTGTTTTTCCTTTGGTTTCTTCTTTTAATGCCTGCCTCAGCAACGCATCGGTTTTAAAATCAAGGGCCGAAAAACTATCATCAAATAAATAGATATCCGGTTTCTTAGCCAATGCCCTTGCAATTGCGAGGCGTTGACGCTGGCCTCCCGATACATTCGTGCCTGCCTGCGAAATGGCGTTATCCATGCCGTTGGCTGATTCCCTGATAAACTCCGTGGCCTGGGAGATGTCGGCCGCATGCTGTAACTCTTCTTCCCTGGCCCCCGGCACACCGTAACCTATATTATCTTTTATGGTACCGGAAAACAGCATTGCTTTCTGCGAAACGTAACCGATACGGGACCGGAGGTCTTGCTGGGTCATTTGCCGGATGTCAATCCCATCGACCAGAATTTCCCCGTCATTTACATCATAAAAACGCGGGATGAGGTTGATCAGGGTAGATTTTCCGCTGCCGGTACTACCCACGATGGCTGTTGTTTGTCCGGGCAACGCTGTAAATGAAATATTATGGAGCACTGACGCTTCCGACCCCGCATAGGTGAAGCTGACATTCCTGAATTCGACCTGCCCGGTATGTGAGTTGGTAGTGATTGGATTTACCGGATCCTGTATGGTGAGTTCCGTTTGCAACACCTCCGCAATCCGCTTGGCAGATATCGATGCACGTGGCAACATGATAAAAATGATGGAGATCATCAGGAAGGCAAATATGGCCTGCATCGCATATTGCATAAATGCAAGCATGTTCCCGATCTGCAGGTTGTCCGCGTCAATTTCATGGGCGCCGATCCATACAATCCCGATCATGGTGAAATTCATGATCAGCATCATCGATGGCTGTAGGATGGCCATCAGGCGGTTTACAAAAAGGTTCACGTCGGTCAGGTCCTGGTTGGCCTGCCTGAATTTACTTTCCTCCCGTTTTTCCTGGCCAAAGGCGCGGATAACACGCAACCCGGTCAGGATTTCGCGGGTCACCAGGTTCAGCCGGTCGACCAGCTTTTGCAAGCGGGCAAACCTGGGTAATGCCATGCTGAAAATGATTGCGATAATGATGACCAGGGTAACCACCGCTACGATCATGATCCAGGTCATTGACGGAGCCAGTCCGTACGATTTAATAATGGCAACCACTCCCATCAGCGGAGCCATCAACGCCAGCCGGAACACCATGATCAGGACCGTCTGGATCTGCTGTACATCGTTGGTATTCCTGGTGATCAGTGACGCGGTGGAGAACTGGTTGAATTCACTCAGTGAGAAGCCTTCGATTTTTTTGAAGAGTGCGTTACGTACATCCTTTGCGAAACCGGTGCCGATCCGGGAAGCAGCATAGCCGGCAATAACAGTACATACGCCGCCGCCGAGAGCCACCAGCAGCATGATCAGGCCATAATGCCGGACCACCGATCTGTCCTGCCCCACAATACCATGATCAACAATATTAGCCATATAGTCGGGTAAAGAGAGATTGGCAATGACCTGGCCGATTATAAAAATCAACAATACAAGGAACAGCCATTTGTAAGGGCCAAAGTAACGGAGGAGTTTACCCATAAAGAGATACGCTTAAAACCTGCGATGGATCGATAAAAATCAATGAGACAGCGAATTTAGTTTATTTATTCCCTCGATCGGTTGCTACAGTAATTCACTTTTTAAACGGCAAAATACCGGTGATGATCCGTGATTTCAACATTGCGGAGGCCTCCCCCCGTGGTAATTTAGAATTGGTTACTGAATGCAACGACAAAGCCCGCCCACTTTGAGCAAAACAGGAAAATTGGTATGTTTGCTAAAATGATCACCGATGAAACAAGAGCCGGATTACAGGATCTCATTCGAGGAAATGGCACGCAGGGGTCAGGCGATCGTTTCACAGCGATCTCCGGTCTCCTTCGAGAAAGCTTTGGCCCAGGTCGAACTTCTCAAAAAGAATTCGAAAGTAAATCAGTCATCAAAGAAAACCAGCAGGGATTCCTGAAGGAATATGCCCAGGCCAACAATCTCTGGATT
>SDZZ01000355.1 GCA_004173255.1 Chitinophagaceae bacterium
TGATCACCGCATCGCCGCGGAAGATCACGTATTTGAAACGGACGTTGCCCGTACCTGTTTTGCGTGTTACAATGAGCTTGGCGTTAACCGGTGCCACCACTACAAATGGAAGGATCTCGATAGGGTCACCGCCGGTATTTACCCGGTTAAATCCAAACAGCTTGGTGCCGAACTGATCGACCAGGTAAATGTCGAGATCATTTTGTGCACCCATCGGTGCGCCGAGTGAATAGAAGTTATCATCCCACTGCAGGGCGATAGTGTAACTGCCTGCGCCAAGTGTGAGGTCCTGGAAATACTGGCCATTACCAAAATTGTGCGCTTTATCAGCATAGCCCTGCGCATCGGTCGGTTCAAAATTCCCTTCGTATGATTTCACGCCGAAGTTACCGGCCGAAGTGAAGTAGGAAACACCGGTTGCCGTTACATCATCCACTGCTTTTGCCACCGCACCATCAAAGAAGAACGGTTCGGTGAGGTAAGTGATGTCGTCGACAATGATGTTACAACCCGCATCGCGCATTTTGCGGATGCCGTCGGCGAAATGTTCCGGACTCACAAAGCCTGTCCGGAATACCAGGTCTGCTTCAGGTGCCACATCATGAACAATCTGCAGCATGGCGCGGCCTTCATCGGTTGCGCGGCCGTAAGGATATTCCTCCATTACTACCACCGGTTGTTTATTCACCGGGTTCGACGGGCCAGGCAGGTCGCCTTGTTCCACATCACGTAATGCGGGGTTAAATGGAAGGGTGTTATAACTATCCGACATGACCCCGATCCTGATTCCCTTACCTGAAAGTTTCCAGGCCTTCCGTGCGATGTCTGACATCATGGCTTTATCTCCCTGCGTGTTGGCCAGGCCAGTGGTACCCGACGTTACGGGTGTGAAGTATGGCCGCACGTAACGGATCTTTTCGGGTATGGTGTTGAGATAGGAGAGTTCGCTGATTGGAATGTAACCGGTGATGATGAGTCCCTGTACTTCAGGTTCGATTATGTTGTTCAGCCCGTGGCTTGTTTCCAGCAAGGCACGCGTGGATGCATACTGCCCATCCTGTACAATGATCTGGACCAGGATCTGGTTGTTGGCGGCATCAATACGGAAGATACTGGTAGTGGCAGTAGTGTCTACCACTGATCCGGGCGAAGCCGAAATCTGTGTCAGTTCAGCCCCAATGATGGCATTGACGGTGTCGTTGGCTGGTGGCGCATAGTAGGGCACAATACAATTGGCCCTTATCACATCCACTGTGTCATTGACCGAACATCCGAGGGCATCGGTAAAAGTAAAGAAGTAGCGTCCTGTAGAAAGGTTGGTCGTATCGCCGGTAACGGTAACTGGTCCGTTGGCACCGCTGATGAGGAAGCTGACCGATGCGAACTGCAGTTGGCTTTCGTTACAGATAACGGAAGTGTCACCGAGTACCGGGCGCACAGCCAGGTTACAGGTAACAGCACAGCCGCTCTGGATAGTTGGGTTATAATCATCACAATCGGTGTGTTCGGTGATGAAACCTGCAGGTTGGGTGCAGGCATAGACCTGGTAAACAGGACTACCGAAACCATCACCATCGCGGTCGCGATAGTAAACCGTGGCAGCAGTTACGGTGATGTTCTGGACGCAGGTGGAGGTGTTTCCCAGTGAATCGGTAGCCGTCCAGGTAACAGCAGTGGTACCGACAGGAAGTAATGCCGGTGCGTTGTTGCTGATGCGTGCGCCGATGCAGCCACCGGTGGCGGTCGGGAATGGTGGTCCGACAATCAGCACAGCAATTGCCCGGGCCGGGTCATTGTTATAAAAGAATTCCTGGCAGGTGAAATCAAGTGAGCCTTCCTGTGTCAGGTAATAAATTCCGGGTGTGCCTGGCGCAATAAAGTTGACGTTCGGGTTCGATGTAAAACCGTTGGTGATTACCTGTTCGCAGTTCAAAGTCTGGAACGTGCCACCCAGGCCGATTGAGGACTGGACCACGCAGCCCGGACAATAGACAGTATTGGGATCATAACTGACGGACAAATTATAACTCAGCGATACCGGTGCACCGGGCAGAACTGTCAGTGAGTTGCCGCCGCCGTTGAGTGATACGTTCTGGTAATTTACATTCCGGGTCGACAGTTCGATGTTGTTAACCGCCGGGATCACCTGCGGTGAAAACTGCATGCCGGTATACCCGGCCGGACCGTTAGCACACACGGTGAAGTCCGGTGCGCAATTGATCTGTACGGGCGGACAGCTGGGCTCGGCCAGCTGGATATTATTGACAAAGGGGTTGTAGAGGTTGATCTCGGCTACTGTGAGGGATGTGGCCGTACGTGAAGAAACAGCCGGGTAACGCCACCCGGTGGATGGTGAGTATACCCCCACCAGCAATGCGTTGTTATTGACACCCGGATCAAAATCAGCCGCGTTATAGGAAAAGGTAGCGGATGCACTGCCGTACACGAGGTCAGTGCTTACAATCCGCCATCCGCGGTTCACACTCCTGGAAGGGTTTAGCGCGGATGAAGCGATGTTTGGGTGATCACCCGCAACGGTGGACACCTGCAGGCTTCCGGGCGAAGTAATGTTATTGACCTGGAACTGGATCGGATGCGACCCGCTGGCATCGCCGACCAGGAAGTCAACAATATTGTTTCCCGGGGCGAAAGCCATTTCCAGGTTTCCGTTTACGAAATAATTTCCTCCTGTCTGTGCGTTTGCCCCAGCCCACAAGCTCAGTTTGTTGGCACCGGTAATTATGTTACCTGAAATCAGGAAAAGGGCGTACGATATCTGGAGATTTGCGCCGAGCACCACATTTTCAGCGTTCTGCACCTGCAGGCTGGCGATGATACCATCATTGTTGCCGTTGATGTATTGGGTGGCACTGCCGCTCAGGATCACTCCGTTGAGTTGCCCGTTATTGGTGAGAATGTTCCCGTTAAAAAAGAGCATGCCGTTGATGCTGGCACCTGTGGCCAATGTTACGTTGCCATCAGATGTGAGGGTGCCACTGTTAGAAATATCATTGCCAGGTCCGTTGTTTACGGTCAGTAGCAGTCCTTCGCTCCGGACTTCCGCTCCCGTCTGGATGACCAACTGGTCAACCGTTACTGTATCCGTGATCCGGATAGTATGACCTGGTAAAATCGTGATGGTTCCGGCAGTCAGGTTGGGGTAAGTACCCACCGCTACCCAGGTGCTACCATCGAAACGTTGCCAGGTGGATGGCTCATGCCAGATCCCGTTAACGACATTACTCCGGTAGTCATTGATTGCCTGGGCGCCGACCGATCCGGCGGATAAAAAAAGCAGCATGAAAAACAATAGGCGAAGGAACTTTCCGGCTATGGTACCGGAAGCGGACTGGCTTGTGTTGCCCGCAGACAGGATGGCGTTGGTGAACATGAAATGCAGTTGTGATGGTTGGTAAAGAGACTGTTGCTGGCTTTCCCGCGGATAGGCTGGTTTGTCGGTAGATTGATTTTAAAGCCGGGTCGGCTGGACCTGGAAAGTTTCAACAGATGTGTCGGGAAGATCTGGTGGGGACGGAGTAGTGGGCAGGGTGAAGTTCGTATAATGGAAGGATCAGAACTGGTACATTTTCGTCATTGTTCATCAGGATTGACTCAAAAATGTCCAAAAACAGGGAATCATCAGGATTAATTCGTCATTTCCCTGGAAAGCGGGCGGGGCGCGGGTTACAAACGGGTGTTAGTCGTAGTTATACGTGTACCGGGGTATGGGCTAAAGCGTCCAGTCGGGGCGGATATAGTGGCAGGTATAACCATGCGGATGTTTGCGCAGGTAATCCTGGTGTTCTTCTTCTGCATTCCAGAAATCACCGGCCGGTACAACCTCGGTTACAATTTTACCTGGCCATTTACCAGAGGCATCCAGGTCAGCGATCAGGGTCCGGGCGGTTTCCTTTTGTGATTCGTCCAGATAAAAAATAGCAGACCGGTAAGAAGTGCCTACGTCATTGCCCTGGCGGTTACGTGTGCTTGGGTCATGGATCTGGAAAAAGAATTCCAGCAACGTGCGGTAGGGGAGAATGGCCGGGTCAAATTCAATCTCAATCCCTTCGGCATGTGTCCCGTGATTCCGGTAAGTTGCGTTTGCTACATCACCCCCGGTGTATCCGACTACGGTCGACTTAACCCCTGGCAGGTCGCGTACCAGCTCCTCCACTCCCCAAAAACATCCGCCTGCAAGAATTGCCTTCTCCTGTGCCATTGATTCCTCTTTTTCTAAAGGTAAGAATTCGTGTCAAGTAACGCATCGATTACACCGCAAACCTGTTGTTTAATTTCTTCATTGGTGAAAGCGCCATCAGCATTAATGATTCCACGTGCGCCACGCAACAGCAATTTGCGTTCTTCCGGAACGGGTTGCTGCACCAGCGTAGCCAGCACAAGGTCCAGCGACTCAAAGGTTTTGCGGCCATCGGTGGCCGCCACAATATATGCAACCCGTTTGCCCGACAATACCGTGTCGGAGACGAGCCATTCAAACAGGTTTTTCAATACACCGGGTAAACTGAACACGTATTCCGGAGTGCAAATAAGTATAGCATCGGCTTCTGCGACGTACTTTTTTAATTCCACTACCTGTTGCGGCCCGGCGTCTTCAGGCAACGAGGGGTCAAAAAACGGAAGCGCTCCCATGCCGTCATAGATTTCCATGTCGGCCTGCAAGGCATACAACTGTTTTACTGCCTGCAGGATTTTTACATTGGAAGATTCTTTCCTTAAGCTTCCCGGAATCGCCAGGATTTTGTTTTTTACCAGCACGACTGCAATTTATCCCAATAACATGCGC
>SDZZ01000032.1 GCA_004173255.1 Chitinophagaceae bacterium
CCCATGATCATGCGGTATTGATAAAAGTGAATCCAGATGGCTCAACCGCCCTGGCCAGAAAATCGCCCGGACTTGCAGCCGCTGGTTTCAGGTATATACGCGTAGGCCCAAATGGAAACCTGTATGTAAGTGTGTTCCCGATAAGTTCCAACTGGAATGTAAACGGCCTGGTGGAGATGGATAAGGATTTTAATACGCTTCGCAAACAATTTATGCGGGTCGACAAGGGCAGTTTCAATTCAACATTGCTGGTGCAGGGCGACTCGGTTGTTTATTCAACCGGCTCCCTCTATGATGACAATCCTTACTGGTCTGGAACATACCTGCAGAAATATAATTTCAACAGCAGCTTCGCCAGTTGTGAAGTGAGTGACCTTGATTACCAGACCCTGCCTTATACGCAGCCATCACTGCCGGTTACCAATACGGTGTCCACGCCACCTTTGCCCTTTACCATTAGCCATAATGCGGTTTTCCTGCCCGCTGATATAGCCTATTCCGGTTACCGGTGCGGCAACAACAATGTATGTACCGACCTGCGGCTCGATGGTCCCGAAACTATCTGCGATACCAGTCTTATTATTGACTATGCAGTGGTCCGGAATGCAGGTTGCAGCGGTATCGCCGTGTGGAGACTGGATACCATACCTGGCCAGGTCAGCATCGTTTCCATCAGCGATACACTACTCCAGCTTAAGCTCATGAAGGCAGGCGATTTTAAAATCCACGTCAAAAGCTTCGCCAGTTGTGAATGGCTCGAAGATAGCCTGGTGATCACCGGCTCCACCAGTAGCGCAATGCTTAACCTGGGTAATGATACCTCACTTTGCCCCGGCAACCGGCACGTGCTCCATGCAGGCCCTGACTTTGCCTCTTACCTCTGGCAGGACGGATCCACCGATTCTGTTTATGTTGCAGCTGGTCCGGGAACATACTATGTTGACGTGCTCAGCTGCGGAGTCACCTATTCCGATACAGTACATATATTGCCGGTTCAGCCACCGCCATTCAGCATTGGCCCTGACCGGGTAAAATGTAATGCCGATACCCTGCAACTTGCGGCCCCGGCGGGTTTCCGGAAATACCTGTGGGCAAATAACTACCAGATCAATTCAACGAATGTGCCACTCGTAGTGGTCAACCCGTTGCAGGATACGATGTATTATGTGACTGCTGAAACGGATCAGGGATGTGTGGTTTCTGATACTGTACGGATCATGGTTCGGACCTCGCCTGCGGTGAATCTGGGACGCGATACCAGTTTCTGCGCAGGGGCAGCTGTTGAGTTTGATGCAGGCAGTGGGTTCATTAGTTTCCTCTGGAACGGCGGACAGACTACTTCCGCAATCCTGGTCAACGCTGCCGGATCTTATTCAGTAAAAGCTACCACTTCCGAAGGCTGCAGCAGCTATGATACAATCAGGGTACTAAATGTAAATCCGTTACCGGTTGCAGGTCTTACAAAAAATGCCGTTTTATGCGCCGGGCAATCAGCCCGTCTTTCAGCCTCTGCAGGTTTTTCTACCTACCTCTGGAACACGGGGGCTGTCGGCAATTCAATTAATATAAATAGCACAGGTTCCTATTTCGTAGTGGTGACAGACAGGAACGGCTGCAGTGCTTCCGATTCAACAACCATTGCAACTACGCTCCCCCTGCCGTCGCGTTTCCTTGGTTCAGATACCGCAATTTGTTTCTATGGAAATGTCCATCTTGCACCAGGGGCTGGTTTCGCTTCCTACAACTGGAGCACGGGATCGGGTAACCGTGATATCACTGTTTCAGTTGCAGGACAGTATGTGTTATCGGTCACTGATCAATGGGGATGCCGCGGAGCGGATACTGTCATCGTCACATTGAAAGATTGTCCAACCGGATTTTATGTCCCTGAAATCTTTACCCCGAATGGCGACAGGATCAATGACGTGTTCCATCCGAATGTGCTGGGTAATGTGGAACAATATAGTTTCCGCGTGTTCAACCGTTGGGGCGAAATCATTTTCCAGTCCGGCAAGCTGAATGCCGGATGGGACGGGCGTTTCAAGGGACTGCCACAGCCAGCGGAGGTGTACATCTGGACCTGTACGTTCCGGTTTGCCGGCCAGGCGGAAGAGTTCCGTAAGGGCCAGGTGATACTTGCACGATAAGTATTTTTTTTTAAAACCGGTGGGCCGTGAAGGCCACTATTCCCATTCGTCAGCCCCGTCAACCCCTGGTGGAAAGTTGCCCGATGCTACCAGGCTGTGGAATCGCGGGGTAAACCGCACCGGCGCGAGGTATCAACTGCATACCGGCTGCGCAAACTGCACCGGTAGTAAAGCAGTCCCGTCATAATCCCTTTGCCGGTTGTACGGTTTGTTGACAGTTTTGCATGGTACGGGATAACCCGTCTGTCAACTAAACACATTATGTATGGCTGCTCAATTCAAGTTCACCTCCGGGATAAACCTGGTCATGATTACCTGTTCCATCGTCCTCTCCGTTCCGGTATACACGATGGCGCAAAAAGCCGATTCCGTTTTCATCACATCAAAGGATCTTAACACATCCGTGCTGCGTGAGGGTACCCACCGTTACCTCGTGTACTTCCGCATGAAACCCGGTGCCACCCGCACCAACGTCAGTTTCTGGACGCGGAAGATTGAGCGGAGCAGCTATCAGGGACGTCAGGCGATTGTAATTACGCAGGAATGGGAAGATAAGGATACTATTATGCATACGGTCCGCTCCGTCAGCGATGCTCGGACGATGGCGCCACTGTACCACGAATACTGGTGGAAACAACGGCTCGAGGCAAAATTTGATTTCCTGAAAAAAACCGGGGAAATGAATGGAACCGTATTAACTGCGTCAGATACAGCACGGATCCGCAAAATGAGCTACGATGCGTTCACCGCATCATTACCCCTTGAAAAATTCAACTGGCACATTGACCTGGAAACCTTTCCCCTGCTGCCTTTCCGGGAGGGCGTCACGTTTGTGATTCCGTTCTTCGATCCGGGCCCGTCTGCATTAACCAATGCGGTTTATACCGTAACCGGTTCGGCGAAGCTTAAAGGTTATGATGACCAACTGGTTGATTGCTGGCTGCTGGCGCATGAAACGCCGGGCAATAAGGAAGTATTCTGGATCAGTAAAAAAACCAGGGAGGTACTCCAGCTGGTACAGGAGGTCAATGGGAGCATGTGGAGATATAAAATAAAACTGGGCTTCAGCGAGTAGGGGATGGTGAAAAAAAAGGCTGCCTCCTGGTGTAGTGAACCCTGGAAGTTGGAAACGATCAGGGACATCGCACAATGAGGCAGCCTTTACAGGAGTTGTATTCTTAATTAAGGGTTGATGGTAACCGTTTGCGTTTTCTCATTCAGCGTTACCGTGTAAGTGCCAGCCACCGTTGGTGTTTTGAAATTTGGTCCACCCGTCCATGCCGCCTTCATGGGCACGCCCGTAGCCTGGTTTCCACCACTGTTGTCTTCATAATCAAACGCGCCCCAGTCGTTACCTGCGAGGAACTTGATTTCCATGTTCGACTTCAGCGCCAGCGTAAGTGTCCACACGCCGTTGCCGGCCCAGGTCATCTGTGGCGAAGCACCTGGATCCCAGTCATTCACCCCGGTCATACCATTCCCTACGATCCGCATTTCGGATGCGGGCATGATCTGGTATTTCAGGTTGAGCGGATCGGTGCCATCCCAGATTACGCGGTTGCGGCCGGCTGCTGGTCCGGGCAGGTTGCCTTCATTACTTTCGGCAAGCACTCCATCGGTTGAACCGCGGCCATAATCCCTGGTCTGTGACACAGGTCCGCCGCCACCGGGCCAGCTATCACCATCGATCAGTTTAAAATCGTTGCCTCCGTTGAAATCAAATACACCGAGGAACAGGTTGGTGCCGGCAAAGCCAAACTCCTGCGAAGGAAAGACCCCTGGCGGATCCCAGCCTGCAATAGTGGCGCCGCCTACAGTGGCCATGCGGCCTGTCTGCAGGTAGTATTTCATATTGTTCAGGTCAACCGTTACCCGGTACACGCCGGATGTGGCAATGCCAATATTGGATTCACCATCGGCAGTCAATTCGCCCGGACCACTGCCCATTCCCCAGTCCACTGCACCCGCAGCAGGAGGGAACGCCTGTCCGTTGAGGAATTTCATTTCCTGTCCGCCGATGAGGTAGACGTACATATAAAAGACGCCAAAGTTGGAACCATCGGCAATCATACGGATCGCCTGCGAAGCATCCCATCCGTTTGGTGTGGCACTGCCCACGATATACATTTTGATTTCGCGGGTGAGCACGATGTTATTGGAGTAATCGGAATACTGTTTCCAGTCTCCCGACATAGCCACCACCGTCCAGGTAAGTGAAGCCGGCACGGGCAGGTTGGTAAAACCCGCTTCCGATAAAAGGTCACTCATCTGTTTGTAGGAAATGGTGGCGAGACTGTCGGTCCCGCTATTATCTGCATCCACGGAAAATAGGGGATTGTTCCAGTCGATGGTTAGCGGGTTGCCCGCGCCATCTACCTTGCGTTCTGCAAATAATACTTTGTACGTAATGGCAGGACCACCTTGTGCGGCTTTTGATTTGGTCCACCTGAACTCAAATTTATCGGATGTTGAACTTGGGTTGATCGATTGCGCGGTCAGCGTTGATACAGGGGCAAGCACCTGGAAGGGTGAAGCACCATCACTGAACCGTTTTACCGTAATGATAAATACATTGGAAGCCATTACGGTTTTATCACCATTGGTTGCCACTACCGACCAATTCAATTCGGTTACGGCTGCCGCGGCAATGCCTTTACCTGAAAGGGCTGCATCGATTGCGGTGTAGGTAAGGTCAAGTGATGTGTTTCCCTGTGCATCGAACTCCAGTAACGGGGTAGCCAGGTCACCGCCCGTGCGCAGGGCCATAATCACCTTGTAGGTGGGTGCCGTGGTGAGACCTGGTGTAGCGGCCGACCAGCTGAATGTCACTGCCTGGTCCGGCGTTGCTGCGTTCAATACCACGCTCGATGAGGTGGCTGGTGTGCGCAGGTTAAAACCCGTGAGGCCTTCACCCGTTGGGTCATCACCTGCAAAATCTGTTTTCTTGCAGGCATTGAGCACAAGTATCGATGCTGCAAGGAAGTATATTATTTTTTTCATTATGATAGTTTATTGCAGGTTGGAGAATGTTATTTCGGCCTCACTGCTGGTTACGTTTACCGGTGCGCCGTCTGGCCCGAGTGTTGTTCCCTTAAACCGGTATTTAAGTTTCGTTAACTGGTGACCGGCCCCGGGGGTGAACCGGCTGGCAGGGCGGAAGGTCGAGGTCCAGATCATGTCCTGCAGCTTACGCGAGGTCACTTCAATCTCTGTTCCCACCTGCGTACCGGTTTCATCCCACGCAGTAACCAATGCCGACACCGGCGTCATGCGCTGTTCATCGGTTGTCACTGCATGTGACTTGTCAAAATTGACGGACACAATATCGGTGGCGGCAACTTTTGCAGGGAATACACGCAGCATCGATGGTACGAAGACCAGTGGGTCGAAATTGAATGGTTTGTAATCGGGCGTCTGCCCGCTGCCGTCTTTTTTCTTCAGCAGGAAGCCGAAGTTTTTTAATTCAGCCGGTGGCCGGCCAAACAACGTAGTGCCGGTAAAAGTAAAGGTGAACTTGTTGGTGCCCGCCGGTGTCATGCGCGCGTCTTCGGACGAGTTGCCCCAATCACCGTTTACCAGTCCATTGTTACCACCACCATCAGTGTTCGAAAAAATCCAGATATACAAAGGTGTTACACCCGCGAGCGGGGTACCTGATACATCGATGGTAAGGGTCACCTCATCTTCCGCCGTAAAAGTTGCCGGTGAGAAGCTGGGGTTCTGCGAGCGACCGGTAATGACCAGTCCGAGCATCAGTATGATTATTAACAGCTGTTTCATAAATGGCAGTTATTGTTTTGAAAATTCATAGATGTAAGACATCACCAGTTTGTCACCGTCTTTGCGTTGCACGGTGAGACTGAGATTGGTTTCCGCACCAACCGGGTACGCTCCCAGCCGTATAGCATCACCCGATGCACCCGCACCCAGCGTAATCACTCCCGGGTAAGTGGGGTCGTCGACTGTCCAGCTGCCCGAAGGGGTCTTCAGGATCTGTGGCGCGTTGCCCTGAACAGACGTGTAGGTGGTTGGTCCCGACCCATCGGTGTTGAGGGTGAGTGTAAAATCACTGTAAGGGAAAACAGTGGTAAGATCAAGGTCACGGAAAGGGAAGCCTTTCCTGGTAGCTTCCTCATCGCGCTGTGTAACCTTTGTCAGTTTCCAGGTGCCGTTGAGTGACTGCACAATGTTGCGCACCTCACCAACTTCCTTGTGTGCATCGGGCTGGCAGCCGGCAACCAGCAACACGAGCAACAGGTAAACAAGTTTATTTTTCATTTTGTAGTTATTATCAGTTTTAGAAACATCCGCCTTCGGCGTTCATTACAAATCCAGGAAATGCATCCTGTTCACCTTTCGGGAACTGCAGGATCATTCCATTACAATTCCATACCGATCCACGGCGGTCAATATTGGCACCACTTCGCGCACCAATGCGTTTGATCTCCTGTACCCGGTTGCCTTCACCCACCAGTTCCAGTTCGCGTTCGGTGCGGGTTGTGGAAATGACCAGTGCTGCATTCGCGCTGGATGGCAGGTTGAATGCGGTGCCTCCATAGGCACGGGTCATGATGGCATTGATATCGCTGATGCCGGTAGCCAGGTTTGCCGCACCAGTTTCAGCCGCGGATTCCGCACGGATGAGCTGTATTTCCGTAAGATGAACCAACGGCACATCAAATTCATTTTTGTTGTATTTCGTCAGCAGGTTGAAGCCAGGCTGCAGGGTGTTGGTGTACCACTCGCGACGCTTATCGGCGCCCCTTGCAGTGGCAATACCAAAGTACTGGTCGGTAAAACGGAAATTGGGCAAACCAACATCGGAGCGGAAGGCGCCTTTCAACTCACCACCCGGCATATAAAAGTTAATGCTGTACTCGATAGACAGGATGCCTTCGGTGCTTCCTCCCAGGGAATAACGCTGGTCGAGGTCAGTGTCGAGCAGGAAGCGGTTGCTTTTGATCACTTCGTCCGCATATTTGAATGCATTGGTGAAATCATTCTGCTGGAAATATACTTTTGCCAGGTAAGCCCTGGCCGCCCATTTTGTGACAGAATAATATTTCGCATTGGCCGGTGCTTCGGGCAGCAGGTCGTCTGCGGCTTTCAGGTCAGCAATCACCTGGTCGTATACTTCCTTGACGGTTGAGCGGTTGACCGAACCAAGATTCAGTTCGGTACGGAGCGGAACGCCCGGATGGCTGTTGTCGTTGGTAAAACCCCATGGCTGGGCGAACATCCGCACCACTTCAAAGTGGGCGATGGCGCGAAAGAACTTTGCGGTGCCTTCGATTTCATTTTTCCGCGTGCTGGCAAGGTCAAGATGGCTCAGTACAATGTTTGACCGGCCGGCAACATCATAGGCCTTCCGGTAAAAATCATCGCGCGTACCACCAAAAATGGAATTGGCCCTGCGATAGATTTCCGCATAGTCGCCTGTGAAAAATTCACCCCGGTATTCATCACCCAGCAGTTCGCTGAGTAGCTGTTTGCGTCCGCCCATGAAGGCGTTGTCGCCCACCAGTGTATAAATGCCATTGGTAAACGCAACCACATCGTCTTCTGTTTTGAAAAGTTCCTCTTCGGTCAGCTGTCCTTCCGGTGGCCGTTCCAGGAACTTGGAACAGGAACCCAGCATCAGCGGGATCATCAGCGCCAGGGAAGTTTTTAAAAGAAATGATTTCATATAATGTTTTTTAAATAAGGTTAGTTATCAGAATCCCACATTCAGTCCAAACACCACAGTGCGTTGTGTAGGGGCGGTGAGGTAAGTGATGTTTGGTGAAAGATTGCGGTCCTGCGGATTCTCGAAATCACGCGTGATCTCCGGATCTCCACCGGAGTATTTGGTAAACGTGAGCAGGTTGCTGCCGGTTACATACACCCGCACCATATTCAGTTTCCATTTGCGCAGCATGTTCTGTGGCACGCGGTAACCGATGGTCAGTTCGCGCATGCGCAGGTAGCTGGCATCATGAAGGAACATGGTGCTGTTGAACTGGTCCTCACTTGGTACACCCGGATACAATGCAGCATCATAGGTCAGCCTTGGATATTTTGCAATATCACCCGGTTCGGTCCAGCGGTCGAGGAAGTCGCGGCGGAAATTCCAGTTCTTCTTTGATGTTCCGAGGAACTGGTATTTACCGGAGTTGTCGTAAATATTACCACCGACCACGAAGGTGAACAGCGACGACAGTTCAAATCCTTTGTACTGCAGGGCGGTGTTGAATCCACCCATGTAGTCGGGCATCACACTACCGGCATACACACGGTGGTCGAGCGAGAAGGTTTTGGTTTGTTTACCATCCTTGTCAAGCCAGATGGGAAGGCCATCGGACGGATCAACACCATGGTAACGCACCAGGTAGTTCACGCCGATAGGCAGTCCCTTCACGATGCGGGTATCATTAGTACCACCACTCACTACATCGGGACCCAATTCCCAGTCAAGCACCTCGTTGTAGTTCTTGGAAATATTACCACCGATGCTCCACGTGAAGTCTTTTTTATTGATCACCTTGTAATTCAGGCTGAGCTCGTATCCTTCATTCAGGATTTTGCTGTTGTACAGGTTGCGTAATACATTACCCACACCATTGGAAAGGGAGAGGCCGGGTTCCATGATGGTGGAGGTGGTGATCTTGTGATAGTAGGCCACTTCACCCGTCAGCCTGGAGTTGAACAGTGAAAATTCCACTGCTGCGTCAATATTATTCAGGCGTTCCCATTTGAGGTCGGGGTTACCGTAACTGTTCAGGTACGCAGTAGGCGAACCGTTATAGTTTACACCGCCGATCGCAAAGTTCGGATAGTACCGTCCTGCGGCAATATTGGCATTACCCACTACCCCATAACTGGCACGCAGTTTCAGGAAATTGATAAACTCATATTTCTCCATGAACTTTTCTTCACTGATAGTCCATGCAGCAGAGGCAGCAGGAAAAAAGCCGTGGCGGTTGTTCTGGCCAAACTTGGAACTGCCATCCATCCGCGCAGTAACCTGGAACGCGTAACGTTCTTTATACGAGTAGTTGATCCGTCCGAAAAAACTGTTGAACGTGTATTCCCCTTCTGCAATCTCTGTTGGCTGGGGAGGGTTCTGGTTGCGGCGGTCGCGCACCAGCTGGTCGCGGCGTTTGCGGTAATCGCCCACATTGTTCCAGTAACCTTCGCTGGCAAAGTCGCCGATCTCGAAACGGTATTTCTTCCGCACATACTCCTGCGCTTCCGTACCCAGCAGGAAATTAAAGCTGTGGTTGTTACCAAATTTCTTCAGGTAGTTCACGGTCACGTTACCGTTTTTGTTGGTACCCCAGTACGGGTTCCTTTTGGCGTAACCGGAATCTTTGTTCGGCTGGTTGATCCAGTTGGCCGATTCAAAAATATCATCGAATGCAGTGGTGTATTCGATGGACCCATTGGCGCGCACATACAGGTTTTTGATGACCTGCCATTCGAAGGAGAGTCCGCCGATGAAGCGGTTATCGATTTCCCTGCGTTTCGTTTCCTGGATCTTACGTACGGGGTTTGCCCCATTCATGAAATAATTATTCTCCTGGGTATATACCGGGAAAATTGGTAAGGCACTGCTGAGTGCATCGCCGATGCCGCCGTCCCATGCGGCCGATACCCGGTGGTTATTACCCCTGTTGTAACCGGTGGTGAGGGAGATCTTTACATTGTCGGCCGGCATGTAATCGATATTGGCCCTTGCGCTCAGTCGTTCAAAGCTGTTGCTTTTTATATATCCTTCATACGAGCCGTAGGTCAGGTTCACAAAACTTCTCAGTTTTTTGGTGCCCTGGCTCATGCTGAGGTTGTGTTCGTTAATGAAACCCGTGCTGGTCAGTTCTTTCCACCAGTCGGTGTTGTTGGATGCTGCCTGTGCGTAGGTGAGTCCGCCGGGAACATCCGCCAGCCCCGTGCGTCCATCATTTGCCCAGCCTTCCTGGCGCAGTTGCAGCCATTCGGTACTGTTTACAAACTCGGGTTTTAATGCGGCGGTTGCTGCTCCCAGCCGGTTGCTGTAATTGAATTTTGGTTTACCCGTTTTACCCCGTTTGGTAGTAATCAGGATTACACCGTTGGCACCCCTCGAACCATAGATGCCTGTTGCGCCGGCATCCTTCAGGATTTCGATCGACTCAATATCGGCCGGGTTAATGGATGCAAGCGGGTTCTGGTTCATGGCACCGCTGTTGCCGCGGATGAATTGATCCGAGGTGATGGGAATACCATCGAGTACGTACAGCGGATCACCGCCGGCGGTAACTGATCCGACACCGCGGATGCGTACTACGGAACCCGAACCGGCCAGTCCGTTTCCCTGGATGATCTGTACTCCCGGGGCCTTACCCTGGAGCGCAGCTTCAAAGCTGGGGGCTGGAATGGTGTTGAGGTTTTCACCCGTCACTTTGGAAATGGCACCGGTTACGTCTTTGCGGCGTTGGGTACCATAACCGATCACGACCACTTCTTCCAGTGATGCGTCGGCCGGGGTAAGGGTTAAGTCAACGATAGATGTGCCGGCAATCGATTGTTCACGGGCAGCATAACCAACCGACGTGAACACGAGCGTGGTTGCCGATGCGGGCACATTAATGGAAAAAGAACCATCCTGTCCGGTTGAGGTGGCAACGGTGGTACCTTTTACGGTAACCGTTACACCGGCAATACCGGCCTGGTCGTTCGCATTGGTCACCGTGCCCCTGATGGTCCGTTGCTGGGCATAAGAGATGCACGAGAGAAGTAGGAGCAGTATGGTAAACATACAGGCTCCCGGCAGTTGTCTGCGGTTCATAAGCAAGTGTATTAGCGGTTTGATAATCGGTGTTTCATTTTGACTGTCTCGGAAACGGCCAAAATGTTTTTCAGTAAACTCTTTAATAGTGACTGTTATACTTACCTGTCCTTATTGTTTTAAAAATTTCATGGTCTGGTTGATACCTGCCCCGTTCACACGGATAAAGTAAAGCCCGGCAGCCAGCTGGCGCACGTGGGAGCCGATCTGCACCTGCTGCAGGGAGCTGGTGACGGTCGCGTCAAACAACAGGCTCACCCGTTTACCGTCGATGGTGTAAATGGCTGCCTGTAACCTTCCGCTGGATGGCGGGTTGAAATAAAGGGTGGATTGCGATGATACCGGATTAGGTACAAGGGCAACCATACGGGTGGGCGGGTCGATTGGTGTTACGGGCGGTGTGGCATCGGACTGCTTCCAGGTAAATACATGGTACTCGCCGGCCTGCAGGGGAATGACCTGTGCATTGCCGGTGGCCATGAATTTGGTGCCGGTCAGGTAGTCGGTCCATTCGCCCGCCTTCGGGAAGCGGAACCCTGCGGCCTGTGCCGCAGTGTTGAAATTGCCCAGTACGCAGACGAGGCTTGTGTCCTGGGCCGAGCGCATCCGCAGCCATTTGATGTTGCCGGTAAAGTCCTGCTCAATGGTTGTGTTGTTGGCGATAAAGATGTCTTTGTAAAAAGGATCGTTCCGCAGGGCGGCCAGTTTTGCATACAGGTCATATAAGGCCCTGCGCCGTGGCTGGTTCATATAATCCCAGCGGATTGGTTTGTTACTCAAACGGCAATCGTTGCTGACAGTACCATCGGTACAGGTATTGATGGAATATTCATAACCTACTTCGCCAAACTGCCAGATCATTTTTGGTCCGGGAATCGTCATCAGGAATGATGCAGCAAGTTCCAGTCGTTTGAGTGAAGTGGTAGTGTCTTTAATAGTATAAGAACCATTGGTTGCCCCATAGTTGATGTTGCGGAATGCCAGGCGTTCTTCATCATGGCTTTCCATATAAGCTACTACGGATGGGTTTGCCCAATCACGGACGGTATGCAGCGACCAGTCGAAATTGGATTCACCTATATACCCCATCGAGGCTTCGGAAAACTGGTGGTTGATATTTCCCCAAAGCATCATGCCATAGTCACTCAGTTCTTTTTCTTCCTGGTTTACGCCCAGGTGTTCGAGTATGGCGTATGAGCCCGCGCTGTGAAGCTGTACCGTATCATAATATTTTTTCCAGATGGTAATGCGGCTGGCATCATAGCCGTTCCAGTTGTCGAAGTTGCAATTCTCCCCATTGGCATCGCATGATTGTTTCTGGGTAAAACCCTTGGACAGGTCAAACCGGAATCCGTCGATTTTATATTCTTTCAGCCAGTGTGCCGTTACGCGGCTGAAGAAATAATTGGTGGCTGGTGATTCATGGTTCATATCATAACCCACGTTGAATGAATGCCGGGGGGTCGGGTTAAACCAGGGGTTTTCGGTAGATGGGCGGTTGTTGGCGGCATCCCAGTACAGCTGTACCATGGGCGAAAGACCAAAGGAATGGTTCAGGGCTATGTCCATGATCACTGCAATACCATTCTGGTGCAGCAGGTCGATAAAGGCTTTGAGGGTATTCTTCGGACCGTAATACTTGTCCGGGGCGAAATAGAAATCAGGATTATAACCCCAGCTCTCATTGCCTTCGAATTCATTAAAAGGAAGCAGTTCGACCGCATTGACCCCAAGCCGTTTCAGGTAGCTTACTGTGTCGGACAATGTTTTCCAGTCGTGCGCAGCAACAAAGTCGCGAACCAGTAATTCATAAATAAACAGGTTACGTTTATCGGGTCGGCTAAAAGAAGTGCTGGTCCAGGTGTACGCCGGGGAATTGGTCTGCAGCAGGCTTACAATGCCCGACTGCCCGGATGGATAGGGGCGAAGACCGGGATAGGTACTGCCACTGATAAAGCCATCATTGTTATTGTAGGGATCGAGTATTTTCTCGGCATAAGGATCGGCAATTTTCAAACTTCCATTCACCAGGTACTGGTAGGCATATTCTGTTCCGGCGGTCAGTCCGTCGATCTTCAGCCACCACATATTCCCGTCAGGTGTGCGGTTCATCTGGAAGGCTGCCTGTTCGGTCCAGTTGCTGCCCGGGAATTCGCCAATCACTGTTACCCGTTGTTTGTCGGGCGCATAAAGTGCAAGTATTACGGAAGTATTGCCGCTGAGATAGTTGATCCCCTGCACTGCCCCTGCGGGAAGCGGGGCAACGTTGACTGCCCCGTTCACAAAGAACTTCACCGAGTCTTTCACCGTTTCCGCCCCGCTGGTCGTTTCAAGTAAAAGGGTGTTATTACCCGCTTGGGTGATGGTTGGGTTCAGTATCAGTGAGGTGGTATTGCTGGCTGATTGCAGCAGGGTTCCATTCAGCGACACGTTGATCGTTGCCGGTTTGCTGGCCACTGCTTCAATGGGCAGCGTGCTGTTAAGTTCTGCGTTGACCGGTTCTGCAACGGGCACCAGCGTTGGCTGGAAAAATGGCTTCAGGAATTTTGCGCCCAGCTGCGACTGGTATACCGGTATGTACATATTGCTGCCATCGGTATTCCGTTGTACCTGGTTGCCTGCTCCATCGCGGTACAGGATCGCAATCGCTTTGATTGTTTCGGATGGATCTGTTACGTTGAAGAAGGTCCGGATATTATTAATGGTGAATGTCCATTTGTTGTTACCTGCTGAAGTGGCTTTTCCATTGGCCGGGGAAGTGCCCCAGGTGAAGGGCACATATTTCCAGTCGTTGCCATCCGAACTGTTGCTGGTGATCAGTCCCACGTGGAGGAACACATCACCGCTGTAATCAACCAGTCCGCGGTTGCCTTTGCTGGCATCCAGGGTGATGGTAAGGGTCTCGTTGTCTTTCGGAAAAGCGGGCGAGGTGGTGAGCAGCTGCGCGGGTACGCAGAAAGGCAGGACAAGAAGTCCAATCAGGATGGCAGGGAATCGTTTCATCGGTTTAAACAGTTGTCGTTAGTTGCTGCACCGAAGATAAGGGGAAAGTGTACCTAAAACACATTAGAAAAACGATACCCTTCCAAAATCGCGGAAAATCATTTCGTTAGAATGAAAAAATATTTTTTAACAGGCGTCAAATTGCCGGATTACACACAAAAAAAAGGGACAACCGCTGACCGGTGTCCCTTTTTATAGCAATATGCTGATGTTGTTATTTGGACTTCATCAGTTGTTTCGTTGTCACTTTTCCATCTGCAGCCGTAGTGCGGATCAGGTACATACCGTCGGGTATTTTTGCATCAAGGGTCACCTTGATTGTACCTGAACTTCCATTCAGTGCGCGGATTACCTGTACAGGTTGTCCGGTCATGTTGATGATTTCAATACGGTCGATCAGTTGTCTTGTTTTAACCCACACTTCGCTGCTCACAGGGTTGGGGTAAATGCTGACCGCTGTGGCTGCACCGCAAGGGGCTTCGGTACGGACCAGTTTGCTGTAGGTGTACCTGCTGTCGAGGTCAACCAGTTTCAACCGGTACACCAGGGAGGCATCCGGTGCACTTTCATCGCGGAATGTGTACTTATCCTGTCCTTCATTGTAAGGGAGTGTACCGATGTTTACAAAATTCATCCCGTTGATGCTGCGTTCAACCTCAAAGCCGCGGAACTGCGCTGCATCGGCGGTTTCCCAGTCCAGCTGGATCGAACAATCGCGTGCACTGGCTTTGAATTCCACAATGCTGATAGGAAGGGTGCTGTAAATGGAACTTGGTATAGCGAGGCTGACAATCGGCGTGCCCGAGGTTGCCGCCGGGATGACGGTTTGTGTAGTACCCGAACCATCGATCATGGCGCTTTTGATGGATAAATTTTCCTGGTCCATCCAGAACACGCGTTCCACTGTTTTATCAATGGCAATACCTGATGGTCCCCACGATGGTGCTGCTGTAGGATTGACTACTACCTGGTAATTGGAGCCATCGAGATTCTGCGACTCGATGATGTTCTGTTCAAAGTTGCCCCAGTACAGTTTGTTGGAAAGGGGGTCTGCATACATCTGGTAAACATAACCAGCAGTGAAAGGATAGAATACTTCCGTTCCCGTCAGGTTAAGGTTTGCCCGTTTGATGTTGTAGTCCCAGTCATCGAACCAGTATACTTTATGATTCATCTGGTCAATGGTCAGTGCCAGGGCCTTACCGGAACCGGCTGTTGACACATTCAGCACTACATCCTGGCGGGAGGAACCGTCGAGGTTGGACCGTTCAATCTTGTTGGAAATGTCATTTGTCCAGTAAAGCTTACCGTTCGGTACATCCAGCGCAAGGTTCGATACATTTCCCGAACCGGGTACAATCAGTGTTGATCCAACACCATTGATATCCGATTGGTAAATGGATTGCGTGTCATCCCGGAACCAGTACACCTTGTTGTGGGGAATATCCACCACCAGTGATGATGGTAAAAAAATGCCGGACACAATGGTTTCGCGGCCCGTTCCATCGAAGTTGGCGCGTTCGATACCTACATCGGGATTGGTCCAGTAAACTTTATTATATGGATTTTGGGAGAATATTGGATTGCAAATAAAGAGAAAGGCCAGGATCGAAGCGATCCCCAGGGGTAGAGTTGTTTTCATTTGCGAGTATTTTCAGCGGTGAAAATATAGAGATAAGCAATATGATCAGGAATAATTATCCGGAAAATGGCGAAAAACGTAGATTAACTATAAAATATTATCCGGCTCAATGTTGCCCGCAATCGGCCATCCACCGCTATCTGGCTTGATGTCAGTCCATTGGCATTTTTGTTGATGAATATGTACCGGAACAGGTTTATTCTCCAAAAACAACAAATAAACAATCATGGACGGAAAAAACAATATGAACCGGAGGCAGGCACTTGGTGGCCTGGGTGTGGGAGTGGCCTCGCTGGTAGCAGCACCGGTTTTCGCAGGTAACGGGGGCGCCAATTTCAATGACCTTCCCGGCGGTCTTGAAGACCCGCTGAACAAATACCCGAAGCCCCCTTTTAAAGTGCAGGAACAACCCTGGCCAGGCCTGGCATCGAAGATGGATCCACGACCCGATCACGGCGAGAAATCGTACAAGGGCACAGGCCGGCTGAAGGGAAGGAAGGCACTGGTAACCGGGGGTGACTCGGGCATGGGTCGTGCCGCAGCCATTGCTTTTGCGCGGGAAGGTGCCGATGTGGTGATCAATTACCTGCCGGCCGAGGAACCGGATGCAAAGGAAGTACTTGACCTTATCAAGGCTGAAGGCCGGAAAGGGGTCGGTATTCCCGGTGACCTGAAAGACGAGGCATTTTGTAAACGGCTGGTGGATGAAGCGGTTGCCGCACTGGGCGGACTCGACATCCTGGTCAACAACGCCGCGAGGCAACAGACCCGCAAAACGATCCTTGATGTGAGCAGTGAAGATTTTGATGCCACGATGAAGACGAACGTGTATGCACCATTCTGGCTCACCAAAGCCGCGGTGCCCCACCTCAAACCAGGAGCGGCTATTATCAGTACCACGTCGGAACAGGCGTATAGTCCTTCGGCCGAGTTGTACGATTATGCGCAGACCAAGGCCGCGAATATGAACTCGGTTAAATCACTGGCAAAAATGCTGGCGCCAAAAGGGATCCGGGTAAACGGTGTTGCACCAGGTCCTATCTGGACACCGTTACAGGTGAGTGGTGGTGCCACGCCGGACAAACTCGAAAGTTTTGGCGGTAACACCCCGATGGGCCGGCCGGGCCAGCCGGCGGAACTCGCGTCGATTTATGTGCAGCTGGCAGCGAGTGATGCCAGTTACGCTACCGGCCAGGTGTATGGCGCATCCGGTGGTGCAGGGAATCCTTAATCAATCAATGTAAAACAGATACCATGGCAAATAAAAACACCGCCGTAAAGGAAGAGCATAAAGATGCCACGGCAAAAGAAGACCAGGCAAAATATATAACGGACGATGGAACTGATAAACCTTCTTCCACCGCTGCGCGCAACCGCGAAAAGATAGGACAGGACGAAAGTTATACCGTGGTGGATGAACGATCGCAATCGCCCGGCACTGCCAGCACGGACCAAGCCGACCAGTATGCCGACCTCATGGATGAAGAGGAAATTGAGGAAGACGGCAATGTGACCAATGCGCGCGAACGGAAAGACGGTGTTACAAAAGACAGCGATACAGATGAGGTGGATATTGTGATGGGTACTGAAGCAGATGTAACGGAAGAGGACATTGCCCTGCTGGGTGACAAGGACCAGGACCTGGATGGCGGCGATGACGAGGATTTCAACCGGGCTTCGCTCGATGATACGGATGAAGATGGTGATCCGCTTAATGAAAATTCATCCGGCATGTCTGCCACCGGCGATGACCTCGATATGCCGGAAGAAGACGATCAGGGATCGGATGACCTGGGCAATGAAGACGAAGAAAACAAATATTATAGCCTGGGCAGTGATGACAATGATGGGGTAACGGAAGGAACGCCATAAAGCCGCACCTGCCGTGCGACCGGTATTGAAGCCGCCTGGCCACAACGCCAGGCGGCTTTGCTGTATACGGCCACATTGTATTTCGGCGGGAGATTCCTTTTCAGTGTTTTAATTGTGGTACATAACATCCCCCCTGGACAATGCAGGTAAACATCCTCTGGTTTCCGGATATTGAATTGACCGGTGTTTACGTCCACACAAACCTTGCGGAAAGGACGTGCGCGCAACAAATTCGTTACCTTGCTGGCCCGGAAAAAATAGGTGAATGAAAAGAAATTACAGGATTTACGCGCTTGTTGCAGCAATTATTTTCAACGTTGTTTCCTACAGCGGCCGTGCCCAGCAAAAACAAACTTATCTGAATAACCGCGCGCCGCTTACGGCCAATCCATATGTGTTATTACCTCTTGGTGCTGTTAAACCCGCAGGATGGCTGAAAGAACAGTTAATGCGAATGAAGACTGGTCTAACCGGTAATCTCGATATTTATTATTCAAGCGTTGCAGGCAAACGGAATGCGTGGCTGGGTGGTGATGGCGACGCATGGGAGCGTGGTCCTTACTGGATCGACGGCTTGCTGCCGCTGGCTTATTTGCTGGACGATAAACAGCTGATCGCAAAAGTAAAACCATGGGTGGAATGGACATTGATGCATCAGCGGGCAGATGGTTATATCGGCCCCGATACAACCAGCATCAGGCCAAAGGAGGAAGAGGGTTTGCAGAAAGACAACCGGGAGGACTGGTGGCCAAGGATGGTGATGCTGAAAATCCTTCAGCAACATTATGAGGCAACCAGTGACCAACGCGTGATCCCCGTGCTGACAAAATATTTCCGGTACCAGTTGAACACCCTTCCGTCCAAACCACTTGACAACTGGACGTTCTGGGGCAACCAGCGCGGGGCCGACAACCTGATGGTGGTTTACTGGTTGTATAATATAACCGGTGAAAAGTTCCTGCTGGATCTTGGTAACCTCATCTATGACCAGACCTTCCCATTTACCAAAGTTTTCCTGAACCCTTACCAGGGTAACCTGACTGACAGGTCGCACCTGTTTCCTTACAACACCGGTAACAAGTATCCATATGATACATCGCTGATCAACAAACTGCATGTTGGCCAGTTCCAGAGTTTCCATTGTGTCAACATTGCACAGGGACTGAAAACGCCAGTGATCTATTACCAGCAATCGCACGATAAACAATTGCTTAAAGCTGCTAAAACCGGATTGAATGACCTGACTTCCTATCACGGACAGGCCCAGGGCATGTACGGAGGCGATGAGCCCATCCATGGTAATGCACCGACACAGGGCGTTGAATTCTGCTCCGTGGTTGAATTGATGTTTTCGCTGGAGAGCATGCTGGCGGTTACCGGTGACCTTGATTATGCGGACCGCCTGGAGAAACTCGCCTATAACGCACTGCCCACGCAGGCCAGCGATGATTTTATGTACAGGCAATATTTCCAGTCAGCCAACCAGGTAGAAATTACCCGGCAGCCACGGAACTTCATCGAGGACGCGTCCCACCGAAATACGGATGCCTGTTATGGATTTTTTACCGGTTACACCTGCTGCACTGCCAACATGCACCAGGGATGGCCGAAATTTACCCGCAACCTTTTTTACGCGGCTCCCGGTAATGGTCTCGCAGCACTGGTGTATGGTCCGGCTGAAGTAACTGCCCTGGTGGCCGATGGACAGCCGGTTACTATCCGGGAAGAAACCAATTACCCGTTTGATGAAACGATCCGTTTCAGTTTCCAGTCGAAGAAACCGGTGAAGTTTCCCTTCCACCTCCGTATTCCATCATGGGCAAAGGGGGCTACGGTAAAAATCAATGGAATTGTAACTGATGTACCGGTGAAATCCGGCAGCATTGTCATCATCGAACGCGAATGGAAAGCCGGTGATGTAGCGGAATTGCAGTTACCGATGGAAGTCAGGAGCAGCCGCTGGGCCGAGGCATCGGTCGCGGTGGAACGCGGGCCACTCGTTTATGCGCTGAAAATGCAGGAAAACTGGAAAAAAATTGATTCAACAGATGAGTATAGTTTTTACTATGAAGTGACCTCGCCATCGCCCTGGAATTACGGAATGGTAAACAACAGCCTGCGCAATCCCCAACAGGGTTTTGAAGTGATTAAACAGGATAACGGCGGCAAATACCCCTGGAACGCTGCCGATGTTCCGGTAATGCTGAAAACAAAAGCAAAGAAAATTCCATGGTGGATAATTTATAATCATATGTCCGGCCCGGTCCCCACGCCCTTCAGCCGTCCGGGTACCGAGGGTGAAAACATCATCCTGATCCCATATGGAAGCACTACGCTGAGGATAGCCCAATTCCCCGTAGTTGATTAGGGATGTGGCACTATTATCGCCACCGATATGCATCCCACCAGATGTACACTACTGGTAAAAAACGGGAAAAGATCATTTACTTCCTTACCTGGTTTACGCAGGGATCATCCTACCTGGTTCCCAGTGCCTATGGGGTAATGCATCGCATGCACCATACTTACAGCGACACGGAAAAAGATCCGCATTCACCCCACTTTTTCAAAGACATCTGGGGAATGATGACCCATACTGCAAAAATATTCACCGGTTTCAGTACAGGCAGGAACCTGCCCGAACCCCAATTTGTGAAAGGATACCTGCCAAAGTGGACCAAACTTGACCGCATCGGCCATCACGTGGTGACCCGCATCCTGTTTGGTGCTGCCTACACCGCATTCTATATCGTGTTTGCACCCAGCCTCTGGTGGTTCCTTTTATTACCGCTGCATTTCCTGATGGGGCCGATCCAGGGTGCCATTGTAAACTGGTGCGGACATAAGTACGGTTACAGTAATTTTAAAAATGGTGATCATTCAAAAAACTCAACCCCGTTTGGCGTTTTGCTGATGGGTGAGTTGTTCCAGAACAATCATCACCATGATAAAGAGAACGCCAATTTTGCCAGGAAGTGGTTTGAATTTGACCTGACCTATATTATTATGGTAGGTCTTGATAAAATCCGCCTGATCCGTTTAATTTAGCGGTATGCTTCGTCCATCCTTCTTACTACTCTCGATAGTCCTGTTAGCGTGCTCCGGACCTAAAAAACCTGCGATGACAAAAGCGGCATCAGTCCCTTCCTTTACCAGCGATACTTTACACCGGATCTCCAGCCAGTTTGTGTTTACCGAAGGGCCAGCGGTGGATCGTGACGGTACTATCTTTTTTACCGACCAGCCGCGTAACCAGATCTGGAAGTATGCAACTGATGGCAGCCTGTCACTTTTCATGGACAACGCCGGCAGGGCGAATGGTTTGTATATCGACCGCGCGGGTAATATCGTCGCCTGTGCGGATGAACACAATGAGCTTTGGTCAATCACAGCAGCCGGGCAAAAAACAGTGCTGCTGAAAGCGCCATCCGGCAAGGCTTTTAACGGACCGAATGACCTGTGGATCGATTCGCACGGAGGGATCTATTTCACCGATCCGTATTACCAGCGTGATTACTGGACCAGGAAGGCGCCCGAACTGGATTTCCAGGGACTTTATTACCTGGCAGCCGGAGCATCTGCCGCTGTACTGCTCGATTCCAGTATGAACAAGCCCAATGGCATTGTTGGTTCCCCCGATGGAAAATGGTTGTATGTGGCTGATATTGGTGCAGGGAAAACGTATCGTTATGACATTGATGGTGCAGGTGCCGTTTCGCATCGCACATTGTTTGTTGAACAGGGTTCCGATGGTATGACACTTGACAGTGAAGGCAACCTGTATATTTCCGGCAAAGGGGTCACGGCGTTCGATCCCTCAGGTAAACAGGTCTTCCACCTGCCCGTTCCATCCAACTGGACCGGTAATCTTTGTTTCGGCGGTAAACAACGCGACCAGCTTTTCATCACCGCCTCCGAATCAGTATATGTGATCCGGATGAACCGCAAAGGGGTCCAATAAGACAATCTTCAAAATAACCCATATGGGGTATAGGCGGGCACTTCCAATATCAATACCTTCCGTCCTCATTCCACAAGCCAGCCACTCTTAAGGTTCCTGCCAGGTTAGTACTGTAAATAGCAATTTCATTTATAGCTAAATCTTTTCGCATGACGAAAGATCAACTAACGATTGTGCTCGAGCGCATGACAGGGCACCTGCAACCCATAACCCAGCGTGATACTGAACAACTCAAAACAGTAAGGAGGAAACTGGCTGGCGCCATGCTGGCCGATGTTCCCGACGATACCGGGCATGAACAGCTGTTCATGAATTCGGACATGCACAGCCGGGAACGAATCAATGCAGCTGAACTAAACGATATTGCTTCCATTGCCGAGAATGCAATCACAAAGGATCCGGATAATGAAACGCAGTTTTTTATCCGTTCAACCCCGGTCCTGAACCCGCACCTGGCGGGCAGTGTGCCGGACTGGGCGCTTGGCGCAAAACCTTCGGAAACATACGGTCCGTTCCTCGATGCGGAAGGCCGTGAAACATGGATTGATTTCTACCGCATCGAAAAACTGATCACCCTCTATGTAGGTAACCAGCCGATACTCCTGTTCAAGGCTGTGTTCCGCAGTCCCAGGTTCATCATAGCCGGATCACCGGCATTGGAACTGGCAACAAAATATACGCTGGTGGCAGGCAGCGTCTGGTTTCACGCGCAGATGCTTGCTGCTGCGTCACCGGCGCAACAGTTCGGTGGACTGCAGGTAAGCGGTGGTACCATTGACCTTACCGAAATGCCACAGGTGACAGATAACAAACTGGTCATTCCTGCCGCATCAACCGTTACGGTTAAACTGAAACTGGTGCAGGCACCCGATGCCGGTACGGCCATCAACTCGCCCTATGGAAGTGATGCCCGGGCGGCAGCATACACGCTGCCGGCAGATTTTGAATTTACCATCCGCCAGAAAAAAATCACCATCACCGGTATTCCCGATTCAAATGCAACTGCATTCGGACAATCGATGGACTTCACCTTCACACCATCAGAAACGCTGCAATGCGAATACCTCAACTCGCAGCTGCTGGTGCCCTGGAAGTGCCAGCAGGAGCGGTTCTCCATTACATCGGTAAAAAGTGAATGGATAACGGCCGATGGTGACGCGGATATCAAACATTCATTCTGGGCCATTCCTTCAGCGGCACTTAACATTGGCAGTCCGGTTGTAGCCCATGGCAACGGAGCCGTGTTTGTCAATTTTAGTAAAGGGGTCAGCGTGGGTTGGACCAATCTCGAAAATGAAGAAGCGCGGTTGAATGACGGTGTGTTCTTTGGTGCACCCGGACTATTAATGCTGACGGATATAGCCTCCACTATCACGGGTGCATCGCAACATTTTGATCTCTGGAAAGATGAACTGAACCCGCATGGGTCCGATGTAAAACTTTCCTTCCGCGATAAATCGCCCTTCCTTTTCAGTTCGCTGAGCGAACAGGAAATGGACTCCGTGTCCACCATCGCACAGGCAAATGTGCATGCCGACCGTCCGGTGAAAGTGAATAAAGAGTGTTTCCGGATAGCGGGACTGGTAGCGCTTATTATGGCTGCTACAAAATCGAGCCGCAAGATCCTGCTGGTTGCCGAAGACCTCGCCGGACTTCAGCAACCTGCCGGTATGGTCATCAACCAGCCTGTGATCCGCCGCGAAGCCATCGCCCTGGAGAATGGCTTGTTTACCGTATCGCCTGTGTTGAACCTGTTCCTGTTTGGTGAAGTGGATAAAGAATGGCAGAAGGTGGAACGGGGCAACATCTTCCTGTCGTTCCGACTATTTACTTATCTGCCCACACTTCCCGATCCATACGTTGCAAATGTTGAAAAATGGCGGGTGTTCCTGGAAAGGGGTGGCGTAAGGGGACAGGGTGCAACGGAACTGATCCTGATCTGTGCCGTCCGGTATGCGGGAAAGAATGAGGAGAGCGATGAAGTGGTCACCAGTTTCCATTTCGGTGGACAAGCCATTCCGGGATTGGTTGACCTGATGGAAGAACCCGCATCACTGGATGACATCCTCGCAGCAACCAGACCAGCAAAGCCTGGAAAAAAAGGCTCTGTAAAAGATGCGGTGCTTTCGCCGAAAGCTGCAGGCAAAGCTGGCCGCAAGGAAGCTGCCGCGCGGTTACTCGAGGCGCAGGCCCAGTCGAAGGAGGCCGCTGTTAACGCAACACGTATGCTCAGGTCGCAACGCTTCGGTGCCTTTGCGGCCATGAAAACCAGTTCCAGGATGTCTGTCAATGAACTGATCAGGAATGCTGGTGCAGTAAAGGAAGGCGGGGCTGGTACCGGTGTTAAGCCCGATGTTAAAACAGGGGTCAAACCTGGTGTGCGGCCCGGCGGGCGGATTCCTGATATAAAAATCCCTGGTATAAAGGTCTCCGATCCGGTCTTTACTCCCTCCCTGGGTAATGTGTACACCAATCCGAAAGGTGAGCGTTATACCTATGATGAACTGGTACGGATGGGTATTGACCTGGAACAGGATTATGATGATACACTTGGGCTGAACCGTGAATATTTTTCCCTGCTCGATGTAAGCAGTAATGCCAACCAGCTGGGGGTAAGCATAGGGGCCGACCTCAATATGATCCGCACCGGTTCGGTCACCAAAGATGCGGATGGTAATGGCCGGATTGCCCAGGCTGCAACCGGGAATATGTTTCCGTTTATCGTGGATGGTATGCAGGTGAAACTGCCCGGTAACCGGGTGCGGCTGTTTACCCTTCCGCTTGTGGCATGGGAACCGGAATTTAACCTGACCCCACCCGATACAGACAACCCCGATGATGCGGGCGATGTAAATAAACTGGCCATGGATCCACAGGCCGGACCCATCTACCATGCGAACGATGGTGGTCCATCCCGGTTCTGGAATAATAATTTTTCCCCCGTTCCCCTGGCACCCATTCCGGCTGCCCGTGCAATTGTGCAGAAGTTCCAGAGCCAGCCCGATAACTACACCATGGCCGCTATCACATTGCCGTTCGGTATGAAGGGCATCGCATACATATCGGCCCATTTCGAAGAATCGGAGAAGCCGCAGATAACCAATCTGCGTCCGGTGTTCCGCAAGCAGGATAATGGTGATTTTAAACTGGAAGGAGGCATCCAGCTGAGCATGACGGCTGGTAATTTTGGTAAGAAGATGGATGTGGAATCGGATAACGACAGCCCGATGTTTCCCGGGTATGTGGTGCAGTTCAACAACCTGCTCAATCTTGCCGGCATGCCATCCGGCGCAAGTAACCTTGGCCATCGGGTAACCCAGATTTATAACAATGAATTTTTACTGGCACCGCTGAAAACGCCTACCATTGCGCTGTCCAGGGGTTTGCCGGTATCACGTATGGATATTACCGGGTACGGTGCAAATATGTTCAGCAACTGGTTGAGTCCGACCGCTGCCATGGCTCAAACCAGCCAGGCAAGGTTTGATATTTTGATGGGTCGCACAGGTCATGAAGTGGTCCAGGTAAAAAGTATTATTTATCCATGGGGCATCCGCGTAGTGCGGACCATCACCATTTTCCGTGCTCCCTCAGGTTATGTATACCGGACCGACAGCGGCTGGAAAGCGCAGAGTGACGGGCTTTTTGATTTTGGTTTCCGCGTGATGAAGGCAGGTGTGGATCCTTATGGCGAACTCACTGAGTCTGATTTTACGGGTTCGCATCCGGATTCAGGTTATCCTGATCCGGTTTATGAATTCCATCCGGGTGTCATACGCGGACTGTACAACGTTCGCAACATTAAAGACGCGCCTTCCGTAGCGGAATTTACTGCCAGCAAACAGGTGTTCAAAACGAAAGAATACATCAATGGGATAAAAGGCCAGATCATGGTCAATGACTGGGATACGTTTACCGAAGACACGGTATGCGGCGGGGTGTATTTCGATGCGGACGTGGAGATCGAAAATGTGGTGCAGGGAAGTATCAATGGAACGGTGAATGAAAATCTCGGTGGCGGCAGAACAACAAAATATGGAAGGGTCGTTTCTAAAAAGGTACTGGGATATGTACAGACTGCACCAGCCGGTAAACCAATCCCGCCCGACCAGCTGGTTCGCCTGCTGAACTTCCAGGGTGGAAGTATTGGTGGCCAGGTCGATTGTGAAGTAATCATCAACGACAGCCTGCAGCAGATGCACATCAGCCGGTTCGATGTGTCGCCTGCAAAATCAGACACCGGTACCGATGTGTTTGTAGTGGCTGCAAGGGGGCCGGTGTATTTGCCAAAAGATGGCAGCTGGGCACTGGTACAGCATGATGCAGCAACAGGTATTGTAACCCAGCTTCCCAACGATACCAGTGTGCCGCTTATCCGCACAGGCAAACGGATCAAAGAAAAAGTGATCGATCCGGCATCCGTTCTTTCCTCGCTGGCAAGGATTGCCCATCCGCTGGAAATCCTGCGGGCGCCGGGTAATACAGCCATCAATTTTGGTTTCCTCCAGAATACAGGAACCCAAAAGGCATTGTTCCTTACACCGTCCTATGCGCACAATGTGCAGAAGCTGCTCAGTCGCACCCCGCCGGTGTTTGCCGATGCCTATCGCCTCATGACCAGTAACAGCCTGTTCCCCAATATCGGAAACGCGCTGGATAATTTTGGTTCGGCTATGCCTATGCTGAAAGCCTACCAGGGTGCTGTGGAAGTAGCTGCCTTTGATGGCAGCGGTTTTGCCGATGCAGGCACCGAAGCGCTCGCGATCATGGATGTGCTTGCGCATAAATCGGGCGAAACGGTTCTTGAACAGGGTATGAAATTGTTGCAGAAAACCGCGGCCGGAAAGGCGCTGGAGTTTGTGGTGCCACAACTGACCGAACCTATATACCTGGTAAAAACAGATGCGGTTAAAATTTATATCGAATACGCAGCAACACCCAAAGAGGGTAGTGAGAAGAAGGGTAAACTCGATTTCAACATCGATTCGTTCACCGGGGAAATGGAGAAGCAGTGGAAGAGCCGGATGAATAACGTGTCGATGGTCGTGGACTTGTCCGATATGAAACGGATCATGATCATTAAGGGAAATTTTGATTCGAAAAAAGGCAAGGAAAGTAATTATGAAGGGGGCGATGCCGGGGCAGATATGCCATTACCGGAGATTGAATTTGGACCTGCACTTGATCCGGTGGTGCAACTGCTGGAGATCCTCTCCACTATCAGCACCGGCCAGTATGCGGATACCATGCGCAAAGGGCTGAAAATCGCAATGGGCAACAGTGGTGAAATCTGGGAGTACAAGTTTGAAGCGACCAAGGAGATCGCGATGATCCGGTTCCCGCCGACAGACGAGGCTTACAACAGTGCACAGACACCATTAAAACTGGAAGCATCTATGTCGCTCGGCGTTTATTTCAACGCCGCCCTGAAAGTGACAACCGATCCATCGCAGTTGCTGCCAACGGCCGGGGCATTTATCCAGTTCCACGGCGGACTTAGTGTAATGTGCGCGTCGGTAGGTGTTGCCAGCATCTATGCGGTTGGTTCCGTCGATGTGAAGCTGAGGGCCGATACCAGTGTGGGTCCCGGAGTCGATCTCAAGTTTGGGTTCGGCGTATCCATTGTGGTCAGCCTGCCGGTAATCGGCAACGTGAGTGTGACCTATATGATGGCCATTGAAATGCATGCCGACAGCCAGAAGCTGGTGGTTGCCATCGTAATGATGTTCCGCGGCCAGGCATCACTTGCCATGGGTATGGTCTGCGTGACTATCACTATTGAAGCAAAGGGTACCATGACAAAACAGGGAGATGACACCACGTGCACGGCGCAGCTCACGTTTGCACTTGACATCAGCATATTCATGGTGATCGATATCAGTTTCTCCCGTTCATGGTCCGAAACAAGACAGATCGCTTAAACATTTATCCAACGACTTAACGCTTATCATATGTTAGCTCAGCAACGATTCACAACGATGGTATTCCCGCAGGGGTTCGATGGTTCACGGCTCAAACTCAACATTGTGCTGATCCCGCGTAACCAGGATCCGTTTACCATGAAACTGCCGGCACCCAATGCCGGTGCAACAGCATTTGCTGACCTGGTTCCGCAGTTCGAACTCAAACTGGTACCAGGTCTTTCCGAGTGGCCGATTGCAACGGCCAC
>SDZZ01000356.1 GCA_004173255.1 Chitinophagaceae bacterium
CCTGCCGGGACAGCGAGGCAAACCATTTCCGTTTTTGGTGCACAACCTGAAACAAAAAAAAGTCCGTTCCAAACAGGAACGGACTCTTTCAATGCGATATCTCTAATGATTAATAATCGTTATTATATCCACCACGGTCACGGTAACCGCCGCTGTCGCCACCTTTCTTGTAGCCACCGCCGCCGCCTGAGCCGCCTTTGTTATAACCGCCGCCGCCGCCGCCTGATCCGAAGCTACGCTTCTTGAAGCCGCCGCCGCCGCCAGCACCACCACCTTCTGGTTTAGGACGTGATTCGTTAACAACGATGTTACGGCCGTCTACTTCGCTACCGTTGAGGGCAGTGATAGCAGCTTGTGCCTGTTCGTCGTTAGCCATTTCAACAAAACCAAAGCCTTTGCTGCGGTTAGTGAATTTGTCCAGAACGATTTTGGCTGATACAACTTCGCCATGGGAAGCGAATAAATTAGAAAGATCTTGATCTTTCAGGTTCCAACTGAGGTTTCCTACGTAAATGTTCATTTTGAGAAATTTTAAAAAAATAAAAGTGCCAACAGTAGACAGTGACCAGCGAACATTTATCGTTTTGTCGAAAAGTTGCGGACTTTCTAAAACTGTAAAAAACACCAAAACACTACGAAAATAGAGTATTTTTTATCATACCATCCAAATTTATTTCTGTAACCCTTTACTGGCTTGTTTTATAGCCAATCGCCTGTTTGGGGGATGCGTAGGAAAACTAAGGGGAAATACAAAGCCCCGGGAGTTCCGGGGCTTTGCGATAGACTTTATTCGAAGGAAAATTATTCCGCAACTACTTCAAAATCAACTTCAGTCGAATGACCGTTGCCGAAATCGATGGTTGCTTTGTAGTTTCCGAGTTCTTTCAGGTCCTCAGGGAGTGTAATCTTCCGGCGATCGATCTCGTATCCACGCTGTTCGCGGATAGCGCGGGTGATCTGGAGGGAAGTGATGCTACCGAAGATCTTACCACTTGTTCCGGTTTTAGCGCCGAGTTTCAGCGGGGCTTCCTGGAGTTTCGCGATAACGTTGTTGATTTCAGCGAGCATCTTGTCTTCTTTCTTCTTCACCTGCTTCAGCCTTTCTTCCAGCTGTTTGCGGTTGCTTGGGCTGTTCTCGATAGCAAACTTCTGCGGGAAAAGGAAGTTACGGGCGTAGCCGTTCTTTACTTTCACCACTTCGTTTTTAGCGCCGAGGTTATCTACATCCTGAATTAAAATGATATCCATTGTTTTCTTTTTGTTCACCAACCCAGTCCCAACACCTGGTTGAAACTGTCTCCGTTAAGAAACGGGTTAGGGAGAGTTATTTTAAAAGATCTGTTACGTACGGCAATAATGCCATCTGACGGGCTTTTTTCACTGCATCAGAAACTTTGCGCTGGTATTTCAGGCTGTTTCCGGATAAGCGGCGTGGTAACAGTTTACCTTGCTCGTTCAGGAATTTTTTCAGGAATTCGACATCTTTATAATCGATGTAGCGGATGCCATACTTTTTAAAACGACAAAACTTCTTAACGCGTTTGTCAGTCTTAATGGCGGTCAGGTATTTAATTTCGTTCTTTGCCATGATATTAAGCCTCCACTGCTTTTTCGGTTCCTGTTTTTACGCCACTTCTCTTTTTCGCATTGTACTCGACGGCGTATTTATCGAGTTTGGTGCATAACTGACGGAGAACACTCTCGTCACGAAGAAGCTGGATCTTCAGCTTCTCATTGAAGTCGGATGGCGCAATGTATTCCATTACCCAGTAGAGACCAGTGGTCTTTTTCTGGATTGGATACGCCAGTGATTTCAGTCCCCACGCATTCTCAGAAACGATTGATCCACCGTTGTCGGTAACCATTCCTGCGAACTTTTTTTGCGCTGCCTTGAACTCTTCGTCGCTCAAAACAGGGGTAAAAATCACCATCAATTCGTAATTGTTCATTTACGTGTGTTTGTCCCGCTGAACGGGATGATGATTGAAAAAATTGTTTAATCCCTTTACCATTAAAGGTTACGGGGCGGCAAAGATAGGGAAATCCGGGGGAAAATAAAAGGACAGGCGGCTTATACTTTCTACGTACGTTTTTATTAAGTTTATACGTAAACGCGATCTAATGGATGTGAAACTAACACTCTCTCTCGACCAGGATGTGATTGAGGCCGCCAAAAAGTACGCCCGGACCCAAAATACCTCTTTATCTAACCTGGTAGAGCAGTTTCTTGCCCGGGTGACCTTGGAAAATGACGTCGATGTTCCGGAGATTTCACCGCTGGTGCAGAGCCTGTCAGGGGTAATTTCAACCGAGGTTCTCCAGCGCGAGCAGCCGGGATATGGCGATTACCTGGCAAAAAAATACAACTAGTGGATAAGGTCTTTATTGATACGGATATTGCCCTGGACCTGCTCGCGCGGCGGGAACCGTATTATGCTGCTTCGGCCGATCTTTTCACGATGGCCGACAGGGGCATGGTTGACTTATACATCTCAGCCTTAAGTCTCAGTAACCTCCACTATCTTTTATCCAGGCAGCACAATACTGCAGAAAGCAGCCGGATCCTGGCAAATTTCAAGGTCCTGGTCAAAGCACTGGCGGTGGACGACAAGATCATTGAACTGGCGCTCAGCTCCAGGTTTCCGGAGTTCGAAGATGCGATTCAATATTACACAGCGGTTGAAAACGGAATCCAAACATTGCTTACGCGCAACGCGAAGGATTACAAACTGGCATCGATCAGGGTGCTGACTGCGGAGCTGTATGTGAAGCAACAGGGAAAGACAAAATAAAAAGATGAGGTAATCCCATCACCGCAGTATATATTTTCTTATCACACGGACACGCGGACATCCACCACCTTCAACTGCAGACTTTTCACTCCGTTATATTCGTTCTCATCAATGCGGTAGACCACATCCATTGGTAGTCCCTGTTCAACCACCTTCATTTTCTCTTTCATGTTAAACCCGATGCCATACATGGTAATACCGTTCTGCATCAGGGATACACGCAGGTGCTGTTCCTTCACCAATGTCGAATGGCCGGTATCCATTACCCGCCGGCTGATAAATAAAGGCTTCAGGTTTTCAGGTCCGAATGGTTCCATCTGGCAAATGATCTTATAAAAAGGATCGCGGATATCGCTGAAGTTTATCTCGGCATCAATTACCAGCTCCGGTACTAACTGGTGCGGCAGGATGGTTGATTGTACAATTTCCTCAAATTTTGTCCGGAACGCATCGACATTGTCTGCATGCAGCGTCATACCTGCAGCGGCAAAGTGGCCACCATAGCCGATCAGGTGTTCCCGGCAGGCATGCACCGCTTCATATAAATTAAAACCCGGCACGCTGCGGGCACTGCCGGCTGCGTACTCGCCTGATTGGGTCAAAATGATCGTTGGGCGGAAGTAGGTTTCAATCACCCTCGATGCAACAATACCGACCACACCTTTATGCCAGTGCGACTGGTAAAGAACTGTCGATTTATTGCTGATCCATGCGGGATTGTCTGCAATCAGTTTCAATGCTTCTTCGGTAATACTCGCATCCGCTTCACGGCGATCACTGTTATCATCGTGTAACATGGTCGCATACTCTTTTGCTTCCTCCACCGACTCTGCAACAAATAGCTGCACGGCTTTTCGTGCATCATCCATCCGTCCCGCGGCATTGACCCTTGGTGCAATCATGAACACGAGGTTCTCAATCTTCAGTTCTTTTTTCAATCCCGCCAGTTCCCATAATGCTTTGATGCCGTTGTTTGGGTTTTCATTTACCTTTTTTAATCCGTAGAATGCAAGGATGCGGTTTTCCCCGGTCAGTGGTACAATGTCGGCAGCGATGGCGGTAGCAACCAGGTCGACGTACTCATATACATCGTCGAATGGCAGGCCGAGTACTTCGGCCATGGCGGTGATTAGTTTGAACCCCACGCCACATCCGCAAAGTTCTTTATAGGGATATCCGCAGTCAGCCTGTTTGGCGTTGAGGATAGCCACGGCGGGCGGCAATTCGGCATCGGGCAAATGATGGTCGCACACTACAAAGTCGATCCCGATTTCCTTCGCATAGGTGATCAGTTCGACCGACTTGATCCCGCAGTCAAGCGCAATGATCAGTGTTGTCCCGGTGGATTTTGCCTGATCGATTCCTGCTTTGCTGACACCATATCCTTCGCGGTAGCGGTGGGGGATGTAGAAGTCGACCAGCGGGTGGATTTTTTTCAGGAAAGAATACATCAGGGCTACGGAAGTAGTGCCGTCGACATCATAGTCACCGAACACCATAATGCGTTCTTCATTGTCAATGGCCGAAAGGATCCGTTCCACTGCCAGGTCCATGTCTTTCATCAGCCATGGTTCATGCAGCCGGTCCAGTTCGGGCCTGAAAAATTCTTTTGCCTTTTCAAATGTATCGAGCCCTCGCTGGGAAAGGATTTTGCAGAGGGCGGGGTGGATTTTCAGCGAGGCCTGCAATTCGGCAGTGCGCGTTTTATCATCCTGTATGATGGTCCATCTTTTCTCCATAAACACTCCTAATATTTTCTGTCCGTCACAAAAAGAACCAGGTCTTCCAACCCTTTACGGGCGGGGTTTTCAGGGAACGTATGGAGGATGTCGAGTGCTTCTTTCTTGTATTCGTTCATCCGTTCGGTGGCATAGGTGATACCGCCGGCCTTGTTTACCTGTTCAATCACCCAGTCCACCTTTTGCCGGTCGGTATTCTGGTTTTTGACGATGTAAATGAT
>SDZZ01000357.1 GCA_004173255.1 Chitinophagaceae bacterium
AGCACAAAAACTTTTTTACCGTTTTTTGCGGCACTGATCAGCGCCTGTGCAATGCGCGAATCGGAGGCCACGCGGTAGAGTGTGGTGGAAATTTCTTCGACCGACGTATCATTGGCTGCCTCGTTAAAAAAACGCAGGATCGGGTCATAGGAGTGATACGGTGCATGTACCATCAGGTCGCGTTTGCATATAAGAGCAAACAGGGTAGTGCCATCGAGGTTGAACGCGCTGATAGGCGGCCAGGACGGGTATTCGAGTGAACGGTCGTTCAATGGCAGGTCGGCCAGGTCTTTCATATTATGATGGCGTCCGCCTTCCACAATCGAGGCTTTCTGCAGGCTGAAAGAATTGACCACATATTGCAGGTGGCGAAGGGGAAACCCCGGTTCATACAGGAAACGGGTGGCGTAACCCTGATCCCTTTTGCTTAGTTGTTTTTCGATTTTTTCAGCCAGGTCCTCGCTATATTCATCTTCCAGGTTCAGTTCCGCATCGCGGGTGATCTTGATATTATAGGAACCGCTGATTTCCTGACCGGGAAACAACCAGCCAAGATGCAGGCGGATCACATCTTCCATGTACAGCAGCCAGCTGGTGCCGGCCTCTTCCAGTCGCAGGAAACGTGGCAGTTTGTCGCAGGGAATATTGACCAGGTAAATCCGTTCGGCCTCCTGGAGCCCCTTTACAATCACCGCCAGGTATATCTTATTATTTTCCGGGAAAAAACCGGTGGCATCGGCCAGCAGTACGGGCTGCAGGAATCCTGCCAGCTGCGTGAAAAAATAATCGGCGCACCTGCGGTGCAGCGAATCCGGTATGATGCCGTTGTTGACCAGCCGGAAATTTTTTTCTTCCAGCGCCGGCAGGATGCCATTTCCCATGATCTGCCCGAACCTTGCCTGTTGCAGGTTGATGACGGAGGCAGCGTCGCGGTATACGGTGGCTGTTTTTTTGCGGATCTTCTGTAAGGCCAGCAGGGCGGGCATCCGGACACGGTAAAACTCGTCCAGGTTGGAAGAATAGATCGACAGGAATTTGATCCGTTCACCCAGTGGCAGCGAGGTTTTTTCCGCTTCATCCAGCAGGCGGCCATTGAAGGAGAGCCAGCTCATGTCGCGATCAGCCAGTATGAATTCACCCATTGTTTATATATTATATTCCATTCAACGTTACCGCAATGATAAATGCGAGCACGGAAACAATCACCCCAAACATGAATACATTGTAGGCAATGCGAAGCAGCCGGTATTTGCGGCCAAGTACTACTCCCTGTGAGTACACGTCACGCGTGAGGCTTCCGTAAAGGAAATCGCGGTCGTTCATCATTTCCTGCATGCCGTGTTCGTATTCACTATAGGCCATGCGGTAAAAATTACCGAAGAATAAAAGGTTTACTTTTTTTTCTTCGATGTTCTGTTCGGTGAAAGTGCCATGGGGCAGCGACGGCCGGGTGGCGAGTATGGAAAACACCATGGTGATGACGCACACAAGGAGCAGGATCAGCGTTGGTATGATCAGGTGGGGGTTGTCTTCCAGTTTGCGAAGCAGTACACTGAGCAGGACGGACAGGATGATCGAGGTGGTGGTGATCATGATATTGGCCTTGTTGTCGGCCATATCGCTCAATCGCTGATGGTTATTGGAACTGATGCGGAACATGGTTTCGATACCGCGTTCCGGACGATCCGATTTTACCTTTTTATCCTTTGCTTTCCTGTCCTTCCTGTTGTCGTCATTTTTTTCATCCTCCCCGGTACCGTCACCGGTGCCGGCCTGCGCCAGTACGGGAAAACTGGACCGGGCAAGGCTTTCATCGGTTGGATCGGGGTCGGTTATTTTATATCCTTTTTCGGGTTTTGGATGTTTAAGGTCATTGTGCTCTTTGCGGGCATGATCATCGCTGTGTCCTTTCCGGCCATGGTCATCACTATGTGCTTTCCGGCCATGGTCATCACTGTGCCCTTTCCGCGCGTGATCATCCCTGTGTGCGTTCCGGGGATGATCATCCCTGTGTCCCTTATGGTTGTTATGCCTGGCATGATCCTTTTCTTCCGGCGTTTCCTTCGCTTCGCGATGGCGGTCCTGTTCTCTTTCCTCTTGTTCCTTCGCTTTCAGCTTTGCAATGTTTTCCTGTTTAACCGGTTCCAGCAGTTCGCGCGCGTAATCGGTCTGGTACTGGTGTGTTTCAAGCAGGCGGATAGTACCGGCTCTCCATGTCGTTTTATCTATTTTTTTATCGTGCCGCCAGCCGGCCTCCTTTCGCATGCGTTTGTTAAAACCGGCAAATTCGGGGGTGCCCCAGTGATACAGGTCGGCATCGGCCACTATCTGTTCCAGCAGGTCGTTGGGCGACTGCGGCATACAGGTTGCCATGATGCACTCCCGGACTTTTGCGATCGTCTCGTCGTCGACCTCTTTGCGTGACAGGAAATCGGCTGCCAGCGCGGCTCCCCTGCTTTCGTGCCCAGCGGCCTCCCCCAAGTAATAGCCCGTATCGTGAAACCAGGCCGCGGTGATGACGATAAAATATTCACGGTCACCCAGCTGGTAGTGCCGGGCAATCTCGCCCGCATGGGCCACCACTGCTTCGGTATGGGCAATATTATGGTAGGAGAAATGAGGGTGCTGGTGTGCCTGGAAAAATCCGGTAACCTCTTCCTGTACATCATCCAGCAACTGGGAATAATTCATATTCATTTGATTTTTAGCCCGTCCCGGCGCTGCGGGAACCGGTTCCTGCCAGCATCCGGGAAACCGGCTGGCGTATTTAGCCGAACAATTCACCGAATTTACGTAAGGTGGTCCATATATGTATATCCGGTTGATGAAGTGGACGTTAAACAATTGGTCCGATCCCCGCCCGCCTGTTTTTTTACACCCTTCCTGTTCTTTCCCCTCAAATGCCGTACATTTGCAGCCCTAATAATGGTCAGGGATACGGGTCCCGGCAGGTTATTAACCGGATGTGGTGGAATTGGTAGACACGTCAGACTTAGGATCTGATGCCGCAAGGTGTGGGGGTTCGAGTCCCTTCATCCGGACAATAGACAGCAGCAGGATCACCCGCACAAAATGCGGGCTGGTTCCTTTTTAATCTTCACCAGTTATTATACGTTATGGCAACAGTTACAAAAGAGAATATCGGGAAGCTTCACGAAAAGATTTCCGTGAAACTTGAAAAGGGTGACTATCTCCCTTCGTTTGAAAAAGCGCTGAAAGAAAACAGCAAAAAGGCAAACATTCCCGGATTCCGCAAGGGCATGGTACCAGCTGGCCTTATCAAAAAAATGTATGGCCCTTCCCTTTTTACCGATGAAGTACTTCGCTCAGTTGACCGTGAACTGGTGAGCTATCTCCAGAACGATAAGGTGGAAATTTTCGCACAGCCCCTTCCCCTTGAAACAGACCTGAACCAGCTGGATGTCAATAATCCCGCTGATTATATTTTCCATTTCGAAATCGGGATGAAACCTGAATTCGACCTGCCTGACCTGGCGTCACTGGCTACCACCCGCTACGTAGTGGATGTGACCGATGAAATGATCAACAGCGAGATCACCCGCCTGCAGAACCGTTATGGCAATATGGCCGACCAGCCGGAAGTTGCGTCTGAAGACAATGTGCTGAATGTGCTGTTCACTGAAGTAGACGAAAACGCATCCGAACTGGAAGGTGGTGTTACCAAAGACAATTCATTACTGGTAAAATACTTTTCCGAAAGTTTCCGTCCCAACCTGATGGGCAAAAAGGTGAACGATTATGTAATCGTGAAACTACAGGATGCATTTGACGATAAGGAACTGGAAACAATCATGGGTGACCTCGGACTGGACACCAGCAGCATTGACGCGCGTGCAAAGTCATTCAAAATCCAGATCACGAAGATAGGCCTGGTGGAAAAGAAAGAACTGAACGAAGAATTTTTCACCCAGCTGTATCCTTCCGGCGAAGTAAAAACAGAAGCCGATTTCCGCAACAAGGTGAAAGAAGAAATTGGAGCATACTGGAACAGCCAGGCGAAGAACCAGATCCACGACCAGGTATTCCACCTGCTGACCGATAAAACACAGATTGAATTCCCCGAAGGCTTCCTGAAAAAATGGATGGGCAGCCAGGGCGAAGAACCAAAGAGTGCTGAAGAAATTGAAAAGGAATTCCCTACCTTCCTGAACCAGCTGAAATGGACACTCATTACTGACAAGATCGTGAATGAAAACAACGTACAGGTTAGCCCGGACGAAGTGAAGAATTTTGCCAAACAGCAACTGTTCGGTTATATGGGTGGAATGGGCGGACAGCCCGCGGACGACCAGCCATGGGTCAACGATTACATCGACAAAATGATGAAGGACCGCAAGTATGTGGAAGACGCGTACAACCGCCTGCAGACACAAAAGATCTTCGAGTGGACCGAAACAAAAGTAAATCCTGCCGACCAGCATATCAGTGCCGATGACTTCACCAAAATGGTCGAAGAACACCAGCACCACCATCACGCTTAACCGGTTTGCATCGCATTAAAACCCTTTCATCATAAGTGAAAGGGTTTTTTTTGATCCGTCAGGGATGCCACTCCCGCAGCCGGCATGAGTCGGGCCGTTGCCTGCGGCATGACAAGTGCCTGTTGCCTGCGGCATGACAAGTGCCTGTTGCCTTCGACATGACAAACGTCCGATGCCTCCGCATGACCAACGCCTGTTGCCTGCGGCATGACAAGCAGCTGTTGCCTGCGGCATGACAA
>SDZZ01000358.1 GCA_004173255.1 Chitinophagaceae bacterium
ACCCAGGTGCCAAACCCGTTTAATTATCCAAGGCAGCTGTTCCGGATGGGGAATACTATACGGTCAGGTTTTTTTGTACCGCACGAAAATGAAAGTGGATGGTGGTGGCAGGGAGAGAATGCGCGGCTTGCCTCGCTTGCAACCTCTGCCATGGGATATAACAATTTAACCGGAAGGAACACTGAACTGTTGCCAGCCACCGCCGACCTGTTATCACCTGCTTCCATGCAGCTTTCCTGGATCCTCGGCTGCAATCCTTATGATGTGTGCTTCATGTATGGGTTCGGGCAAAAGAATGTGCCCTACATGGCGTCCAGCTTTGGCCATGGATCCGGTATTGGCGGCATCTCCAATGGCATCACCGGGAAAAACGGCGCGGCAGACGGAAGCGGAATCGATTACCTCGAACAGGCGGATGGAAACGAGTGGCGGTGGACGGAACAATGGATCCCGCATGCAGCGTGGTTCCTGCAGGCAATGACGGAGCTTGCACTGGCCGGTAAATGACAGGTGTGTTCTCCCAACGGAAATTACGCCCTCCGTTATCTTGGAATATTATTATCGGTGTCCCTGAGTTTATAATCGAACCTTCCTTTGCTTACCAGGATGGAGTCACCAATATTGCCTTCAAAAAGTCCACTGAATGAAAACTCATCCTGCGGGTCACTGGTTACCGCCCTTTCCAACCGGACAAAGTAAATTTTGCCTGTACCTGATACAGATGCGGCATCCGGTGCTGACGGAGCCTGTTGCCCCATGGACATCGTGACCATGGTACCTGGTTGAGGAAATACCTTCCCAGCCATAGCAAGGAAGTCATTACTGGTAAAGTTCTTTTTAACTGGTACAGAAAAACGCAGGAACGGCGCTTCCCTCCATGGACCATGGGCAAACAATGCATCTGTGGCAAACTGGCCGGGGAGATTGATATGAAGCGAATCGAACTGGCCGCTGGTTTCCTGAAGGTATATATCCAGCCTTGCTGCACCCCCATTGTATAAGAACGAGGGCCGGAACGGCCTCACCCAGGGTTCGCCATTAATATAGGCAGAACTGACGTTTTATCCGTAATAAGTAAAACGGCTGATACCCGGATCATCCACGTCTTCATAAAAATTATCTTTCAGGCAACTGCTGAGACCACAAATGAGGCAAAGGAGAAACAGGTATCTGAACATGCGTTGTGTTATTTGGTGCTTGCCAGCGGAAACAGGTAGCCGATGGTGATTGAAAGTGGTGCATTGAATTTATAGGACAGTTTATAATCGCCTTTTGAAGCAAGAAGTGGACTGTATACATGTGCCTGGGCCAGGAAGTTCTTCATAACGAAACCCAGACCATACCCGGTAAAAAGGCCGCGCTTGTTTAATTCCGTGTCCGGATTCAGGATCTCATAGTTCACATTATCGTAGTCTTTATAGGCGATATTAAACCATTGGTTAGCCAGCCCAACCGGTAACAGGTCTGCGAAAAAATAACGTCCTCCTTTTTGAAGGTTTTTCCGGAAACGGAACCCGATCGAAAGTGCCACCCAGGGATTGCTGATTTTTTCCTGGACAGACGAGGACTGGGCAAAACCTGACTGCAATGTATAAGCTTCCACTTGCCGGGACGACGGCAGCGGAAGTGCGGCATCCAATTTTACCAGGAAAGCAAACCGCCGTTCGCTATTCGGGACCCATTGCACCGATAGCGGCACCTGTTTGAACCTGGCGTTGTTGTTAAGGTCCATTGCCAGGCCGGTACTGACGCCCAGTTGCTGGGCAGATGCGTGAGCGTAAGACAGGATGAGGAGGCTAAGCAGGATGGGTTTGCACATAAAGCTCCAGACAATCATTTTTTGCAGAACGTTGCACTTACAAGTAGAGCGTTACCAGCCTCCTGCCAGCATCAAATTTCCAATAACCTCGTCCATACCCTTCCTGGTAATCCAGCGGGCTACCACTACCAGGTCGTGTGCCGGATCGCAATAGACCATGTTATTACCGTTGCCAATATGGACAAATGCCTTTTCGGGCGCGGAAGGCAGGAGCTTCCTGCCCGTGTTGAGGAACCAGTTCATATATCCGTAATCCGTTTTCGCCGGTGTTGGCATAAGCGCCTGTTCCACCCACTGGCGACTGATAAGTTGTTTGCCATTCCATTTACCTTTTCGCATGGTCAGTAGTCCGAAGCGTGCAAGATCGTAAGCGTCCATGAAGATTCCTCCACCCCAGTGTCCGCCACCACTCACGCTTTGCATGGCCATGCCATCGAGCACGATCCAGGAGTTATTATATCCGGTCCATCGCCAGGTTGCCGAGGCACCGATGGGATCCATAATATATTGTTTCAGCACCTGCGGAAGCGGGCGTCTCCAGATACCCGTCATGGTTAATGCCAGTACATTTACCCGCACATCGTTGTACTCATAGATTGAACCGGGCTTCAGGCGGGCACGGGTTCTCCAGTCAGCCTGGCTGCTGTCGGGCCGGTCGGCCCATTCGGGTTTACCCCAGAGCGTCCCTTCCCAGTCGCTGGTCTGCCGCAACAGGTCATCCCAGATGATCGTACGGTTATGATCCGTTTCGAATGGCCGGTACAACCTGGGTGGATGCGATGAACCAGGTTCGTACAATTCAAACACCGGTGACATCGCTGCTACCGTATCCTTTACACTGCGGATGAGGCCGCTGTCTACAGCCTTGCCCACCAACGTACTCAGAAAGCTTTTTGTCACACTGTGAATCATGTCGGCCCGGTTGGGCTGTCCCCAGCTTGCAATAATGTAACCCTTATAAATGATCAGTCCGGTAGGATCCTGCCTCGCGGCCATGGGGCCAATGACCTCGCCAAACGGTTCTTTCCCGAAAGTAGCTGCCTGATCGTCGGACAGCTCGCGGGTAACCCGCACTTCACCTGCCTTTGCATAGGTTACGCCCGAGTCGACCAGCGCCTGGCTGAGCCGGAGTGATGCAGCCGTCCTTGTTTCCCATTTGCCTGCAGGCGGGTAATAAGGTGATGTTGACTGGCTGTATGTAGCGGAAAAAAGGAAAACGGAAAACAACGTAAGGACCTGTCTCATGAATAGTGCTGGTGTTGGGTTAAACCAAGATAGTGAGAAAGTTTTTAATCTGATATTCGAAAATGGAAGTACCTTAACATTCATCCCTCCCCCGCATTTTACCACACCAAAACCAACTCAAATGTCAACCTCAACGGGCACCGCAGCCATCGCTGCGCCAGTACTCCAGACACAACGAATCGGTATAATTGATTCATTACGGGGCTTTGCTATCCTGGGCATCCTGCTGATGAACATGCCTGGCTTTGCGTTGCCGGGGCCGGTTGCGGGCGATCCTACCATGTGGAATGAGCTTGGGACCGTCAACTTCAAAGTCTATTTCCTGGTAGAATGGATTCCGGAAGGAACCCAGCGCGCTCTTTTTTCGATGCTGTTCGGTGCAGGTATCCTGCTGTTCACGTCAAGGCTGGAACGACGACTGGATGGCGTTCTGCCGGCCGACCTGTTTATGCGCAGGCAATTGTGGCTTCTCGTATTTGGCCTGGTCAATATTTACATCCTGTTATGGTGGGGCGATATCTTATTTGACTACGGTGTATGCGGTATGATCATGTTTACGTTCCGCAACCTTTCGTCAAAAAAGCTCCTGATTGGCGGTATTGTTTGTATGATGCTGATGATTGCGCGGGAGAACCGCGAACTGTACCTGGAAAAAGCACCGATCACTGCGGGTGAGCGGATAGCAGCCATGGACACCACCAAAACAAAACTGACCGACAAACAGAAAGGACAACTGGCTGAATACAACGAACGTAAAGACGGCACTAAAAAAGACGAGAGGAAAAAACGGGTGGACAAGATAATCGAGGCCACCACCGGAAGTTTTGCCGACGTGTACGAGAACCGTACCGGCATGTACCTGAATTATATGCTGGTGCATTATGGTTACCTCAGTTTGTGGGACGTATTGATGTTTATGTTTTTTGGTATGTTCTTTTTCAAGACGGGTGTGATAACCGGTGAGGCGCCAATCAGGATCTACTGGATTCTCGCGGTGGTTGGACTTGGGGTCGGACTGTGGCTATCGTGGTACAGGATCGGCCTGGCAAGCAGCCGCGGATACAACTGGTTTGAAATTACCCGGGCAGCAAAATTTGAGTGGTATACGCTGTCAAGAACCCTGCGCTCACTCGGCATCTTCGGAACAATGATACTGTTGTACCGGTCGGGCTGGTTCAGGTGGCTGTTCGCGCTGATGAGACCAGTGGGTCAAATGGCATTTACCAATTACCTCACGCAGTCACTGATCTGCGCCATCATATTCTATGGGGGCATGGGCATGGGGAAATTCGGGCACATGCAACGATATGAAATTTACCTGGTGGTTGGCAGCATCTGGATTGTACAGATTATCTGGAGCCATGTGTGGCTGAGATTCTTTCTGTTTGGACCACTGGAGTGGTGCTGGAGAAGCCTTACCTACTGGAAGGCACAACCGTTAAGGAAAGGGAAGCTGGGCGTCTCTGCATAAATACCGCATAGCGAAGAAGAAAGCGCTGCAAGTGAAACTTTTAGTGTAGTGCCCATTGACGATGCTCAAAAATCACCAGATTGTGGTATGGCCCAAACCCCATACCGGCCCGGTTTTCGTGCGATTAC
>SDZZ01000359.1 GCA_004173255.1 Chitinophagaceae bacterium
AAGGCAACTGAATACATCGATAAGGCCCTCATCATGGACCCGACAAACGAAAGCTACAAGAGCGTGAAAAAGCAGCTGGAGAAGTCGGCCGGACAGGCCCCGAAATCGTCTAACCAGACGCCAAAAACGGGAGCATCCGGAAAACAGAAAGCAGCCTTACGGGACCAGGAGCTGGTTTGATCCTGATCAAGAATACTAAACGACCGCCCCGGCTTTAACGCCCGGGCGGTTTTTTTATGACGATCGTTCAGCCGGATGGGCGGAGAACGACCGTGCTAACCAACTGGTGCTCCGTTTTTTGATTATCACGGGTCTGTCATTATTACCCGTCCTTATTATAGGATAATTGGGGTTCCTGCCTTATTTTTGCCGGCAGGTAGAAATTATGATCCACATACTCCAGCTAAATCCATCCGCCAACGGCGCCGGCAGTTATCTCCCGGTGGCTATTCAACTCATTTTCGCCGTAGGACTTATCGTCTTTTTAGTGGTGCTTACCCACTTGCTTGGACCGCGGCGGAAGACCTCCGACAAACTCGCCAGTTTTACCAGTGGTATTGAATCGCACGGTGATGCGAGGCAGCCAATGGCTATCAAATACTTTCTTACTGCCATATTATTCGTTCTCTTCGATGTTGAAGTGATCTTTTTTTACCCGTATGCCGTGAATTTCAGGAGTCTTGGCTGGCAAGGGTTTGGGGCTGTACTGATGTTTGTCGGGTTTTTCCTTTGCGGGTTTACCTACATCATTAAAAAGGGAGCACTTCGCTGGGAGGACTAAGGTTTTTTTTAAGCAGAATCAACACCTCTGCGGCAACCACAAGGCATGTGGTTTGTTGTAATGAAGGAGTGATCTTCTTTCAAAATTTAAATAATTGACATATGTCTCGTCCCGTATCATATAACATCACGGAGAAAAAACTGGTCGACGATATCAGCATCGCTGAAATGCCGGAAGGGCATCAGGGTGAGGGTTTCTTCGCTACCCAGCTGAATTCCGTAATCGGGCTGGCCCGGAAGAATTCGATCTGGCCCCTTCCTTTTGCAACCTCGTGTTGCGGTATTGAATTCATGGCAACCATGGCGCCGACCTATGACCTTGGCCGTTTCGGCAGTGAACGTCTTGCCTTCTCGCCCCGCCAGTGTGACCTGCTGATGGTAATGGGTACCATTTCGAAGAAAATGGGGCCGGTGGTTAAACAGGTGTACCTGCAGATGGCCGAGCCACGCTGGGTAATGGCCGTGGGCGCCTGCGCATCGAGCGGTGGCGTGTTTGATACCTACAGTGTGTTGCAGGGAATTGACCAGGTGGTACCCGTTGACGTATACGTGCCGGGTTGCCCTCCAAGACCGGAAGCGATCATTGATGGTATACTGAACATCCAGAAGCTGGTTGGTAAGGAAAGCCTCCGCCGCAGGAACAGCGAGCAATACAAAGCACTACTTGAAAGTTACGGTATACAATAATTATGAGCCTGAGCAACGAAACGATCAAACAGAAACTAACGGAGAAATTTGGTGAATCAGTAACCGGTTTCGGGGAACCCTATGGCATGCTGAGTTTCGAAGCTCCCCGCGAGATGAACCTCAAGGTGTTGAATTTCCTGTATGATGATGAAGAACTGAAGTTCCGTTTCCTCACGGATCTCTGCGGTGTACACTATCCTGATAAAAAGGACAACGAGATCGCTGTTGTTTACCACCTGCACAACCTCGAAGACAATATACGCGTTCGCCTGACCGTGTTTGCGCCTGTATCCAAACCGGATATCTACACGGCAACCGGCCTGTTCTCCTCCGCCAACTGGATGGAGCGCGAAACATACGATTTTTACGGAGTTAATTTCGTGGGACATCCCAACCTGATCCGCATCCTGAACGTGGATGAAATGGATTATTTCCCCATGCGCAAAGAGTTTCCGCTGGAAGACCAGACCCGCGTGGACAAAGACGATGAGATGTTCGGTCGCGGTGGTTCACTGGGTTATGGAACCGAGAAAACACCGGCAGGTACAGTGGCAGAAGATGAAAAAGACAATGTGGGAGAAGAACTAATCTAACAAGACAAGCAAAGCTATGGCTGACCAGCATATAAAATTACCGGAAGGAAGTATTGAAAAAACGACCACCACGCTGAACCTGGGGCCAACGCACCCGGCCACGCATGGTGTGATGCAGAATATTGTGGAGCTGGATGGCGAACGGATCGTTTCAACGGAACAGACCATCGGCTACATCCACCGCGCATTTGAAAAGATTGCTGAGCGGCGGCCACTCTACCAGATCACCCCGCTGACCGACCGCCTGAACTACTGTTCATCGCCGATCAATAACATGGGCTGGCATATTGCGTGTGAAAAATTACTGGGTGTGCAAACACCCAAGCGGGTCGACTATCTCCGCGTCATCATCATGGAACTGGCGCGCATTTCCGATCACCTGATCTGCACATCCATCATGGGTGTGGATGCGGGTGCCTTTACGGGGTTCCTCTACGTAATGCAGTACCGCGAACTGATCTATGAAATCTATGAAGAGATCTGCGGTTCAAGGCTCACCACCAATATCGGTCGCATCGGTGGTTTCGAACGAAACTTCAACGACATCGCATTTGCAAAAATTGATAAGTTCATGGACGAATACCCGAAAGCACTGAAAGAGCTGGAAGGTTTATTGAACCGCAACCGCATATTTATGGACCGTACACAGGGTGTGGGTGCCATCAGCGGTGACCGCGCGCTGAACTATGGCTTCACCGGCCCCAACCTGCGTGCTGCGGGGGTCGACTATGACGTACGTGTGCACACGCCTTACAGCAGCTACCAGGATTTCGAATTTAATATCCCTGTTGGTACAACGGGCGACAGCTACGACCGCTACATGGTCCGCATGGAAGAAATGTGGCAGTCGATGGAAATTATCCGCCAGGCACTGGAGAAACTGAAACAGTTCAAAGGAACCGATGCAGAAGTGTACCATGCCGACGTGCCGGAATATTACCTGCCAAAGAAGAAGGATGTTTACACCAAGATGGAAGCCCTGATTTACCATTTCAAGATTATAATGGGGGAAATGGAGATGCCGGCCGGACAGGTGTACAGTTCAGTGGAAGGTGGTAATGGCGAGCTCGGTTTTTATTTTATCAGTGATGGCGGTCGCACCCCTTACCGGTTGCATTTCCGTCGCCCCTGCTTTATTTATTACCAGGCTTATGGTGAAATGACACAGGGCCAGATGCTCAGTGATGCCATCATGACGATGTCTTCGCTGAACCTGATTGCTGGTGAAATGGATGCTTAAGAATGATCAATGTTAATCGCGTATAATTATGGTGCAGTTCACGGAGGATAAAATAAATGAAGTAAAGGCTATCATGGCCCGCTACCCGGAAGGGCGGCAGAAGAGCGCAGTAATTCCTGTGTTGCACCTGGCCCAGGAAGAGTTTGGCGGATGGCTGGATGTGCCGGTAATGGACTATGTAGCAGAGCTGCTCAGCATTACACCCATTGAAGTGTATGAGGTGGCTACTTTTTACAGTATGTTTAACCTGAAGCCCGTTGGTAAATACATGTTTGAGGTTTGCCAGACCGGACCGTGCATGATCAACGGCTGTGATGATATTATTGAGTATATCGGTGAAAAGCTCGATATCAAACCCGGACAAACAACAGCCGATGGGATGTTCACCCTTAAGACGGTGGAATGCCTTGGTGCCTGCGGTTATGCGCCGATGATGCAGCTTGGGAAATTCTATAAAGAACACCTGACAAAGGAAAAGGTCGACGCATTGATTGAAGAATGCAGGAGAAACGCAGTCGCTAATAATTAAGAATATGGGAAGACAATTATTACTGGATAAAAGAGGGGTGGAAGGGATCCGCTATTTTGATACCTATCGTCGCGAAGGCGGGTACAGGAGCGTGGAAAAAGCGCTGAAGACAATGAGCCCCGATGCGGTAACCGAAGAGGTAAAGAAGAGCGGACTGCGTGGACGTGGTGGTGCAGGATTTCCTGCCGGTATGAAATGGAGTTTCCTTGCCAAACCGGAAGGCGTGCCCCGTCACCTGGTGGTGAATGCGGATGAGTCTGAGCCGGGAACATTCAAGGACCGCTACCTGATGGAATATATCCCGCATATCCTGATTGAAGGGATGGTGGTTGCCTCTTTTGCGCTTGGTTCCAATGTTTCCTATATCTATATCCGGGGCGAATATGCCTGGATCGTGGAGATCCTGGAACAGGCGATCCAGGAAGCAAAAAACAATGGCTTTCTTGGAAAGAATATCCTGGGATCGGGATTTGACTGTGAGATATATGTACAACGGGGCGCCGGCGCCTATATCTGTGGGGAAGAGACAGCTCTGATTGAATCACTGGAAGGTAAACGGGGCAACCCGCGGATCAAACCGCCGTTCCCGGCTATCAAAGGTGTGTGGGACAGGCCAACCGTGGTGAACAATGTGGAGACCATTGCCGCAGTAGTACCGGTGATCAATGAAGGCGGTGAGGAGTATGCAAAAATCGGGATCGGTAAATCGACCGGTACCAAACTGATTTCAGCCTGCGGCAACCGGCCATGCAGCAGCATCACCCAGCGGACAAATTGTATTGCCTTCGATCCTGCGCTGGATGTCCCAGAGCAAATCGATATCACTCA
>SDZZ01000360.1 GCA_004173255.1 Chitinophagaceae bacterium
GCGAAAACAGCCCCACGGCCTGCGTTGAACAGTATATTGTTCTCCAGTTCGATGGTAGCAGCCACCACCGCATCAACTGCTTCTCCGCCTTTTTCCAGTACCCTGTAACCCGCATCCAGTGCGGTTTGCAGGCCCATACGGTAAGCCTGTTCCTTTTCGGAGGTCATTTCTTCTTTCAGGATGGTTCCGGCGCCGCCGTGTATGGCAAGTGTTATGACAGACATAAGTGCTGGTGGGTATTTTATCCCCTCACAAAATTAGCTATTTTACTTGCCAACCACCACTCTTGCTGATGAAACTTCGCAAACTAAAAAAGGCAGATTACCTGCTGATCGCCTCTAACCTGATCCCGGTCTATGGGGTATTTTTCCTTGGATGGAACCCAATCGAAGCATTTATTGTGTATACACTTGAAACACTCATTATCGGGGTGATCACAAACCTCAGATTGCTGGTCGCCACTTTATACAAAGGCCACGACACCTGGTACAACGGACCGCATCGAAGGGAAGTGAGCGGGTTCTTTTTTATGGCCTTTTTTACCATTCACTTCGGAATGTTTGCCGCCATACAAACCGCCATCTTTTCCAACCTAGCCGAAATCATTCCTCCGGGCAAAGGCATGATGTATTTCTTCTTCCACTTTTACGAGTACATTAACCGCGATATCGCTTTTATGCTTGCCGCATTCATAGTGAGTTACCTCGCGCAAAGTTTTGTACCGTTTATTATCAGGGGCGAATACAAAACCACTCCTATGATCAAACTGATGTTCCAGCCCTACGGACGGATTTTCATCCAGCAGGTCACCGTGATTGCAGGCAGCATGTTCCTCGTATTTGGATGGGGCAAGGCTTTTATCCTGGTGTTTGCATTGGTCAAAATAGTATTCGAAATACTGGTTAACTATGGATCATTGCTGGACAAGGCCATGGTTGATATGCAGCAGGAAGGGAAAACACCGGTGTGAATTAACCGGTCGCACGCAGGCACCGATTCGCAGTTTATGTCCTTTATCAGTCCCTGTTTTTAAAAAACCCGGCCAGGTTAACGGTAATGATTTCCGTCCAACCCTGTTTAAAACTTGCTTTCGCAAAATCGGGACTGTCTTTCGGGAATGTATCCAGGCCTTCGTGTGTCAACTGGAGCCTGGTCGAATTACCCTCGGGGATCAGTTCGAAAGTTACCAGTGAGTTGCCGGGGATGGTGTCATATGTCCAGGTATGCTGCAGTTTTTTTTCGGGGATCACCTCGGTGATGGTACATACATGGTTGTAGTTTTCACCTTTACTTCCCTGTCCGCTGAAACGGAACACAAATCCTTTCTCAGCCCTGAAATCATCAACAGTAAAATACCATTGCTTCATCAGCTCTTGATCGGTCAGGGCGTTCCATACATCCGCCACAGGTGCATCAATCAGATCTTCCACAAAGACAGTGTTATCGTTCATGTCGTGTTATTTCGGATGAACCCCGCAAAGGGTTATGAATTACCGGCAATGCTCCTTTACCGGGCGGATTTATTTTGCGAAATGGCCACATAATACAACGGGATACCTGCCAGCACAATTGCCAGTCCCCACATGGTGTAGGTAGTCTGGAAAAATGCCAGGAACACACAGAACGTGATTCCAAGGATTATATAGATCACCGGCAGCACCGGGTACCCGAATGCTTTGTAGGGACGTTCAATATCCGGCCGTTTTTTACGGAGGATAAAAATCCCGATGATGGTAAGCACATAAAAAATAACTACCACAAAAGAGATCATTGTCAGCAGTTCATTGTACCCTCCGCTGAGGCAAAGCAGGGAAGCGACTACTGCCTGGGCCCAGAGTGCCCATTGCGGTACCGCATTTTTATTCAATTTACCTGCTGCCTTGAAAAACAAACCATCATTGGCCATGGTATAGTACACCCTTGATCCGGCAAGGATCAAACCGTTGTTGCAACCGAACGTGGAGATCATGATCATGATGGCGATCACCTTGGAGCCCACCCCACCAAAGATGGAATCCGATGCAGCCACCGCTACCCTTCCGCCTTCAGGAAAAGCGATCGACTGGATCGGCATTACATACAGGTACATCAGGTTGGCAGAAATATAAATCACCGATACCACGAGCGTGCCAAGGAACAGGCTGAGACCGATATTACGTTGCGGGTTTTTCACTTCCCCGGCAATAAATGTTACGTTGTTCCATGCATCACTGCTGAAGATGGAACCCACCATGGAACTGGCAATGGCGCCGATCAGCACTGCGCCGCCGATGGGCATCCAGTTATTCTGGTCAGCAATCTTACCCGCCGTATCCTTTACGGTGGTCGCGGTCCACGCATCCTGCCAGTTCTCAGCCCAGAACGAATTTTTTACCAGCAGGAAACCAAGGATGATCAGCCCGAAGAGGGATAAGAGTTTAACAGAGGTAAACAGGGTCTGGATAAATTTCCCTTCTTTCACACCGCGGGTATTGGTGTAGGTAAGGATGATGATGACGGCAATGGAGAGCAGCTGGGCTGCCGATATTTTTACAAAGCCCAGGTCGGCCAGGATATTTGACTCGGAAAATGCCGGTACCAGGTATGCCGTGTAACGGGCAAAAGCCACGCCCACTGCGGCAATGGTTGCAGTCTGGATGACGGCGAAAAAACTCCAGCCATACAGGAAACCCATCAGCGGGTTGTAGGCTTCTTTCAGGTAAACGTATTGGCCGCCGGCCTTGGGAAACATGCTGCTGAGCTCACCATATGATACTGCCGCGCTGATCGTCATAAACGCGGTGATTGCCCATACAGCAATCAGCCAGCCGGCACTACCCACGCTCTGCACGATATCCGAACTCACAATGAAAATCCCTGATCCGATCATCGACCCGGCTACAATCATGGTGGCATCAACCAGGCCAAGGGATCGTTTAAATGTAGTTTGTTCAGACATGTAAGCAGTTTAGGAATCAAGATAGGGAAAAGTTTTGGAAGACCTGTGCGCAGGTAACCGGTTATTGCGGCAGGTACCCTGATCGTCAATGTCGGGTCTCCTGCGATGCGGCAATGAAAAAACCTGCCGGTTGGCCGGCAGGTTGCAGTATCTTTTTGAGGCGTCGCAGGATTGAGTAGTTTTTAAGGCATCCCGGTGTACGAAGGCTGCCTTTGACCAGAAGGCTTTTACTAATCGATCCCCTGTCTAATCCTTCTTTACTGTTTTATATTTCGTATTCAGCCCGGTGATTACCTCCGGGGTGATATCATACACCGAGTCCTTGTAATAAAACAGACCCTGGTCAGATGCCACGATATACGAATACTTTTTATCCTTGTTGAAGCTGGCGATAAAATCCTCGATCTCTTTCTTCACTTTCACGTTGCGCTTGGTAACAAAATCCTGGTATTCGGTATCGAGCCGTTGCTTTTCACTTTTAAGGGATTCTTCCAGCCGTTTGAGATCGATCTGCGCGTTCTCATAATCCTGCTGCGTCATTTGGGAACCTTTTGCCTGGTAGTCCTGTACGCGTTTACGATACGTATTATCAAGCCGGCCGAGGCCATTGCTGTATTCTTCTTCTTTCCGGGAAATTTCTGCTTTCACGTCCTTCACCATATCGAAATTGTTCTCTACCGAATCCATTTCGAAATAAGCGATCCTGAAATTTTCCGACGCATTGGCTGCCGCCGGTTTACCTGCACCTGCGGTAGCTGCTTTTTTATTCCCAAAATATAAAAAGAATAAAACGCCGGCCGCAATGGTCAGTAAGATGTTCCACACTAAAATTCCATTTTTCATCCGTATCTCTTTAATTAAAAATGCACCCGGTCCGTGAGCAGTCGCGGGCAGGGCGAAGTTGCAAATTACTAATGAATAGGCGGGCAAATATAGGTAACCGCTACGTATTAACGGTTTATTAAGACTTATCAGTTCCTTGCCTGGGACCGCCAAAAAAAAATCCCGTCCCAACGGTGTGTCGGGACGGGATTTGTATGATAAGAACTTAATTATTCTTCTTCGTCGAAGGTCATCGCTTCACGGGTTGTCTGCAGCAGTTCATATTCTTCCTTGCTACCTACAATCATGTTTTCGAATTCCCTCAGACCTGTACCAGCCGGGATCGGGTGACCGGTGATTACGTTTTCTTTCAGGCCAAGCATGTCATCGGTCTTACCGTGGATTGCGGCAGACGACAGTACCTTGGTTGTTTCCTGGAACGAGGCAGCCGAGATCCAGCTCTGTACACCAAGGGAAGCCTTCGTGATACCGAGTAAGGTTGGTGCTGATGTAGCTGGCTTTGCGTCGCGGAATTCAACCAGTCCAAGGTCATTACGACGCAGGATACTGTTTTCTTCCCTCAACTCGCGCAGGCTGACAATCTGACCGGGGCGCAGTTTCGCTGACGCTCCGGCTTCTGTAACCACCTTCTTATCGTATACGTAATCATTCTCTTCAACGAACTCGAATTTGTCAACTGAATCGTCTTCAAGGAATTTGGTATCACCCGGATCAACGATGTTTACCTTACGCATCATCTGGCGAACGATCACCTCGATGTGCTTATCGTTGATCTTCACACCCTGGAGGCGATAAACCTCCTGGATCTCATTCACAACGTACTGCTGTACGGCGAATGGTCCCTGGATGCTGAGGATATCCTG
>SDZZ01000361.1 GCA_004173255.1 Chitinophagaceae bacterium
CCTGTAACGGTTCTGACCTGTGCAAAGCTTGCTGCATAGCATAGCAACAGCAGCACAAGGCTGGTCAATTTTCTCATGTGTAGGTAGTTTAGTGTGTGTAAATTAAAAAAGACACAAGGTCGCTTTGGTCTTCAGGAATGATTGGATGTGCTAACTTCTATTAAATAAGGTCGGGAAACTTCTCAACCAGGTGTGGTGACCTGGGAATAGACAAATGACAGGATCAAGAGAAATTATGCTGCTTGGTGTCACATATAAAAATCAGATAATGCTGCTACTTGCCTTGAGAATGTTAAAAATAGTTAAGAAAATACTATGAGCCAAATTAGAATTTAGGTGTTTATCAAGATTTTTTTGCTCTGACTGTGGACAATACCATATATGTTAACGATTTCTCATGTATTGAAACGGGGCATACAAGACAAATCGTTAGGTTTCCCCCTGGCCAGGGAACAGGCAATCGAATACCAGCGATAAAATAAAAGGGGTTCTGCAGTTTCTGGTTGCTTCAGTCGGATGGATTCGTTCGAAAAGGCGTTCGTTGTTGGTTGAAAACCGTTCCTACAGCCCCAAGTTAGGGGAAAAAACGGTTTTGCAATCAAACCGTCAAAAAAAAAGTTAAGAAGATGTTATGAAGATGCGCAAATCCGGCATCGATGCCGCTTGTGTTATGAACGATTTCAGAGCAATACGATCATTAGTTGCGTTAGTTCTTTTTTATAGATAGCGGACGCATTTAAGTAGTTCGCGTATCGACCAATTTTAATAGCTATCGTACGCATCTATTTTTAGTCGTTTCAAAAATAGCGCAATCATTTTTACCATTGTTCGGTTTTTAACCAACTGTTACTACCCCATCAGCTTTCCCTTCATCTTCTCCATAAACGCCGCGCGATACGTATCGCCAAGCACAATCTCCGCATTAATATTTTTCAGACGGACCAGGTTGCCTTCCACCCCGGATATTTTACGGAGCGCGATGATAAAGGAACGACTCACCCGCATAAAATGCCTGGCAGGCAGGCGCTCATCCAGGTCCTTCATATTCAGCAGCGCCATGGTTTTGGTACCATTATAATGGAATGCCACATAATTCTTCAGGCTTTCTATATAATCAATGTCCTGCAGGTTGATCCGGAGCATTTTCCCCTTGGCCTCTGTTTTTACAAAAATATAATCGTCCTCCAGCAGGTCAACGGAATTGCCGCCCGTGCCCGACTCCAGGCTGTCAGCCACCCGCTGCACCGCTTTCAGGAACCGCGGAAAAGGCACGGGTTTCAACAGGTAATCGACCACTTCCAGTTCAAACCCTTCTGCAGCAAACTCGCTGTAGGCCGTTGTCAGAATCACTTTGCATCTTCCATTGATCGCCTTTATAAAATCGATACCACTTATGTCAGGCATCTGTACATCGAGGAACACCAGATCGATCTTTTCGGCATTGACCATCTGCAAGGCTTCCAGCGGACGGGTAGTCGTGCCTTTCAGCTCAAGCAACGGGGTCTGTTTCACAAAATGCACCAGCACATCTATCGCATGCTGCTCATCGTCCACTATTATGCAGGATATCATCTCTTAATTTTTAATCAGCGGCAACCGCAATTCTACAAAATAAAACTCACCCCCGTCGCGAATCTCAAATGTGTAATCGGTTTTATACACGTACTCCAGCCGCTTACGGATATTTTCAATACCGATACCGTGAGAAATCTCACGCGGACCTGTCTTTTTCCTGTTGGAAATCTGGAAAATGATCCGTTCTGCTTCCACGGCCAGGCGGATTTTCAGGGGAGAGTCACTATCGCCCAGCTGACCGTGTTTGAGCCCGTTTTCCACCAGGGTGATGAACACCAGCGGGATCAGTTTTACCCCACTGGTATCGCCATCCACCGAAAAGTCGATATTGAGGTTATTGCTGAAACGCATCTGGTGAATGGCAATCACATTTTCGAGGTGCTCAATTTCCTTATCGAGATACACCATTCCTTTCGCGTCTTCCTCCTGCTGTAGTGAGTAGCGCATTACATTGGACAGGGTGAGTATTCCTTCGGACAATTCGGGTGACAAGGGCAGCGATTTTGCGTACAGGAAATTGAGCGTATTGTGCAGGAAGTGCGGGTTGATCTGGGAGCGGAGGAACATATTCTGCAACCGGATCTTTTCAAACTCATCGAGCAGTTTCTCGCTTTCCAGCCGCGCCGCTTCTGCATTGGCCATGCGGACCGACCGCTGCAACCAATAAAAAAGCGCCCCAAGGAAAATCAATACATAATATATAACCAGTACACCGATCATCCCCCGCATCGCCAGCCTCACGGGGTTCTCGTTTGTCCCCAGCTTCCGCGTGGTCTCATTGATGGCCGCCTGGTAATCGGGATAATACAGGTTATAAAACAACAGGTAAAAGAGTATGCCATAAACCGCGGCAGATAGCACCAGCAACGCAACACCGGCCACCCGTTTCTTTTTCTGGCCAAGGTGCCTGAAGAGTATCAGCGCATCAAAATAAAAGAGGGCGATGAAAAGCACCATCCTGGACACGAAGAAGAGCGTATCGGTAGCGAAATCTTTTTTCTTATAGACCGTATACTCGATGGCACCGATCATGAACCAGGCAATAATATGGTAGAGAGGTCTTCTTTTTTTCATAATTAGTCCGACAAAAATAGTGGTTCTACATCTCCGTACGTTTCTTAACATCGTCGACAGCTGTCTGCCGCTGCCTGCCCGCCTTCATGTTTTTATTGCCAAACTTCCAGCTGAAAGCCAGTCGTACCATACGACTCTCCGTCTTTGCGAGGTTGGTGGAAGAAACACCAAAAGAAGAAACGGTGTACCGCTGTTGCTGGGTGTTGAAAATATCAGTAACATTCAGCGTCAGTTTGCCCATCTTCTTGAGTATGGTTTTGGACACACCGAGGTTGACCGAACCCTGCCCTTTCACGTGCAGCACCCCAATGGTAAGGGCTGACATATACATGGCCGACATTTCCGCATTCCAGCCGTTCTTCAGGGCAAACATGTTAACGGATGACAGGTAAGCACCCCAGGTTTTGCTGCCAGCGCCGGCACCGGTATTGTCGTTGATCTGCGCGTACAACGTACCGACAGTGTTATTCATCGTCCACTTGTTTTTGAGCAGCATTTCCATGTACGTCACATTAGCCGACACCTGGCTGGCACTGCCCAGGTTTTCCTGCGTGCTGATTACCGCATCACTGCCGGGATCTTTTTTGAACACTGGTGTGAGTACGTCGGTGAAACGGCTGTAATTCAGGCTGGACATCAGTTTCCCTTTCCAGGTATGACTTAATTCGAGACTGTTGTTGATGGTGGGTTTAACATACGGGTTGCCCTGTGAAAAGCGATACTGACTGATATAACTCACAAAAGGGTTCACAATTTCGAAACCAAACCGCGTAATGCTTCGCCGGTATGACAGGCCAAACTGGTTAATCGCCGACGCATTATAGTTCACTGCCACCGATGGGAAGAAATTGAGATACCTGTTCCGGTTGTCCTGTCCCAGCGTTTTCGATAACCCGCGGGTAATGGTCTGTTCCGCCCGAAGTCCGCCTTCCAGACCAAACTTTTTGATCTCCGCCGTATAATTCACGTACACCGCATTGATATTTTCATCATAAACAAAATGGTTGGTCTTGCCCGCATCATTTTTCCAGCCGTCATTATCCAGGTATGTCCAATCTGCATTGTTGTCTGTTTTGGTAAAAGTCGTTTTGATTCCGGATTTAAGAACACCCGTCTTCAACGGATGGGTATAGTCGACCGAAATTGCCTTGACCGAAATATCAGCCAATGAATTATTCTGTAATAAATAATCAGGCTGGTAGGATGCACCCGTTGCATCGCGGAAGGAAGTGGCAAAACGGTCATCCCAATCCTTGCCGTAGGAGAAATAGTCTGCATTCACCACCAGTTCACGACCCTTGCCGTTGAGCAGGGACCGGTAATAAAGGTTCAGGGCCGGATTGCTGATTCCAATGGAAGAGCGGGTATTTACAGCCGAAGAAGAATCGGCGCGGCCATCGGCATACTGCGGCAGCGCGAGGTTGTCGGCCCGTTTCCCGCGAACCGCATTCATACCGCGAAACAAAAAGCCGATGGTATTGGATTTGTCCAGGTCAACATCCGCGCCCAGTTTGTAAGAATGCGTGTTGCGTTTTAGTACCGCGTATTCGTTTTCCTGCAGCAACAGCAGCGGGCTGAGAGAACGCGCAGTTCCCGTTTTGGTAAATTGTTGCGACCGCGACCAGTCGTACCCACCATAGACATTCAGGTTTTTTGTCCGGTGATTCAGCGAAAGCCCGCCTGCATAGCGGCCATACTTCCCGGCACCCACACTGGAAGTCAGCACCCCGTTTGTACCATAGTTTTTATTTTTGGCCAGCCGGATATTGACCACTACCGCACCCTGTGCATCGTATGCGGAAGATGGGTTGCTAAGGATCTCGATTTTCTCGATTCCCGATGCCTGGGTTGACTGCAACATCACTTTCAGCTCTTCGCCGGTGAGATTGGAGGGACGGTTGTTCACCAGCACCTGGACCGCCCTGCCCCGGAATTGGAACACATCCTGCTGTTCGGTAACACCGGGTGTCCTGACCAGGATGTCGTACG
>SDZZ01000362.1 GCA_004173255.1 Chitinophagaceae bacterium
CTTTACCACACCCGATGTGATTCAGCAGAACAACCTCGGCGTTGCCGCCTACATGAAGCCATCGCAAATGCTGCACCTGCTGCGCGATGTGGTGCTGGGGCAGGACAGGTTCGACCCTGCATTCCGGGAATACATACATCGCTGGGCATTCAAACACCCCACACCCTGGGATTTTTTCCATACCATGGAAAATGTTGCCGGCGAGGATTTATCCTGGTTCTGGAGAGGCTGGGTGTTTAATAACTGGAAACTGGACCAGTCAGTAAAGTCGGTGAAGTACATCAAAAATGTGCCAGCGAACGGTGCGGATATTACCGTGGAAAACCTGGAAAAAATGGCGATGCCGGTTACGGTGCTCGTGAAGGAAAGCAATGGAAAAGAGCAACGGGTAGACCTGCCGGTGGAAGTATGGCAGCGTGGGGCCGACTGGACGTTTTCCGTACAGATTACCAGCGAGATTAAGGAAGTGGTGCTTGATCCCGACCGCAAACTGCCGGACTACAACCGCAACAACAACAAATGGAAGAAGGGCTTCTGATTTAAAGCAGCAGCTGCAGCTCATCCAGTTTCATTTCTTCCAACACTGAGCGCACCGGCGTGCCGTCCTGCTTTTTATTTTCCCGGTCCCACTTCACCAGGCGGATCCATCCGCCCGTGATCTCGATTCCTGTAATGTCACCATCCACATAACAGCAGCAACCGCTGTTGAAGTAGGAGGGCTGCATCACCTGGTAATCGACCGATACCGCTTTGAATTCCTTTTCCCTTTTGCGGATTTCTGTTTCCAGGTCCTGCACTTTTGCAGCATCCGTATCAATCTGTGCCCGCTGCAGGTTTTTATATAACCGCTCAATATGTGTCAGTGAGGCAAACACGGGCTGGTGGGTATGGCCGGTAATCAGTACCATGTCCTGTTGTGTTGAAGACCACTCATACATGATTTCATTGTGCAGGATTTTTTTGCCGGTATCATAAGCGGCAGTATTGGGATTGATACGAAGGTAGGCCTGCAAAGGTGCCCAGATCCTTGCTACAAAAAATTTGCTGAACCAGTTGCCATCACTCTGCGCATCACCCTGGTGGCCATGCGTACAAAAGATTTTAAGTGATGCATTGTTGATCATGAAATCGAGCAGGAGGCCTTCATAAATTTTTACCTCTTCCCCATAGATTTTTTTAAGCTCCCACGAGGCAAGCGGATCATTGCCCCAGTAGAGGTCGTGGTTGCCCAGCACTTTGTAAAACGCTTTTCGCTGCAGGAATTTTTTTTCCAGTTCAAATGTCTGCCCATTGTATTTTTTGACCTGGCTAAGGGTATTCTCCCACAGTTCTTCGCTATCGCCGAGCGCTATCAGTGAAAACCCCTGCTGGTTATAGTATTCAAGCGCAGCCAGGTAGTTTCCCTCCGCCTGCATAAAATCATCGGCCCCGTTGCGCGCCCCTTTGTGCTGGTCAGAAAATATGATAAATCCCGCTGATGTGTGATCGGCCCGGACCACCACTCCTTTTTTACCGGGTTCCTCCATGATATTCAGTGATAACTTTCCCAGCGCCTCAAAAATGCGATCCTTCTGCGGGCGCGAGGAGAATTTATAGGTGGCCCAGAGCACCGGGCGGAGAAATATTTTTCGAAGGAATCTTCTCATACAATTGAATCGTAAATGTATTGAATACCACGGTCAAAAGGCACGCTGGCGGGTATTATTCCGATTTGTGCCGTTCAAGGAATCGTTTACATTTGTCACTTATTACCACACCATGAGAAAATTAGCTGCCATCCTGACCCTTGCCCTTGCAACAGTCTTTACTTCACAGGGCCAGAGCATCAACAACCTGTTCCAGCCAAAGGCATCTTTTTCAAAAAACTTCGACAATATTGCAAGTGCCAGCCAGGCACTCACACTTAACAGCACCCGGCTGCTGTCGCTTCGTTCTGAAGCACCATCAGGTATGCAGCTTGAACTCCCTTTTGAGAATTCGAACCTGGTACTCGATCTTGAAAAAGTAAGTATCACGTCGCCCGACTTCCGCGTGACCGAACGCCGGCCCGACGGTTCCGAAAAAACGGTCAGCTATAACGATGGGGTTTTTTATCGTGGTAAAATCCGCGGCAACAGTTCGTCCATGGCAACGGTCAGCCTCATTGGCGGACAGGTCATGGGAATCATTTCCGACAGCAAAGGCAATATCGTACTCGGCGCTATTGAACAGGGCGGGCTGGCTACCGATGAATACACACTCTATCGCGAATCGAACCTCAAGGTAAAAAATCCTTCTGCCTGTTTTGCCAGCGATGATATGATTGGCGAATTACCGGCAGCAGGTACTTCAAAGGAAACGCAGACCGGTGAACCGATTGATATCTATTTCGAATGTGACTACCGCATGTATACTGACCGCGGAAGCAACGTAAATAACGTAGTAAACTTTGTGCTGGGCTTCTTTAATGAAAGCGCAGCCATTTACGAGGCGGAAGATATCAAGGTTCAGGTATCACAGATCACCGTGTGGACCACGCAGGATCCCGAGGCAGCATCCGGGCTCAACACCACATCCAACGTACTCAACTCCTTCGCTGCAAGGATGGAAAACTCGAACTACATCGGGGACTATGCCCACTTCCTTTCCCGCCGCTCACTTGGGGGTGGTATTGCCTATGTGCTGGGTAACCCATGTGCATCAAACATTACCCGCTACTATAAAACAGCAGTAAGCGCTATCGATAATAATTATCTTTCTTACCCTACCTATTCATGGACCGTGCAGGTGGTCACCCATGAACTCGGTCACAATTTCGGATCCAACCATACCCAATGGTGTGGCTGGTCGGGTGGTGCACTTGATAACTGCTACCAGACCGAAGCTTCACCTGCCGGCGCAACGGCCTGTGGCCCCGGACCCGCCCCGACCAATGGCGGAACCATCATGAGCTATTGCCACCTTACCGGGTATGGTATCAACTTCAACAACGGGTTTGGAACCCAGCCAGGCAACCGCATTCGCCAGGTCATTGGCGCTGCCACCTGTTTCGGCACCTGCCGCATGACTGTCGCCATCAACAAGATCGATGCCTCGTGCAACCAGAGCAACGGATCAGCGACCGTAGTTGCCACCGCGGCAACCGGTGCGCTGACCTACCTGTGGAGCAACGGGCAAACCGGCGCAACCTTATTAAATGCTGCACCCGGCACCTACAATGTAACCGTGAAAGATGCTTCGGGTTGCCAGGTCATGGAAGATGTAAAAATCATCAACTCTGGAACGAACCTGACCTTTGAAATCACGCCGGGCAGCACGGCGGGATTCTGTGCAGGTGCCAGTGTAACACTCAGTGCTACCAGCAATCCAAACTATACCTATGTGTGGTCAAGGAACGGCACTACCATCTCCGGTGCCACCAGTGCAAATTATACGGCCAGCCAGGCCGGCACTTACACCGTCAGTGTAACGTCAGGCGCCTGCAGCGGTACAAGGACCATTACCGTTTCGCAGGTAGCTGCGCCTTCGGCAAATATCACTGCCTCCGGTGCCACTACATTTTGTGAAGGAGGTTCGGTGACGCTGGATGCCGGTATCGGTTCGCAGTACTCTTACCAGTGGCTGAGAAACGGAACGGCCATCGCCGGAGCCACACAGCCAACATTCAACCCGACCAGCAGTGGCAGTTATACAGTGATTGTTGCAGCGGGCAACAGTTGCAACGCCACATCAACGGCAACAGTGGTGACAGTAAACCCGCTGCCTGCGGTTGACCTGACGGCAGCCAGCGTAACGAGTTTCTGCTCGGGCAACAGCGTTGTACTCAGCACACCGGCCGATCCGTCGTATACCTACAGCTGGACCAGGAACGGCACAACCATTGCCGGAGCTACATCGGCGTCCTACACGGCAACTACCGCCGGCACCTACCGCGTTATTGTAAGCAGGGCGCCGTGCACCGCCACGTCTACACCCATTACCGTAACCGTGTTTGCATCACCCGTTGTAACGGTAAGTCCGGAGTCGACAACTATCGAAAAGTTCACTACAGCTACACTCACGGTTACCGGTGCACCAAACTATGACCTTGCGGCCCAGCCGTTCCTGGTATCGACCACTCCCACCAGTGTAACTGTGCGACCTCCAACTACCACTACCTATACGATCAAAGGGTATGATAATAACGGCTGCGAAGATGTGGCCACTGCAATCGTGTATGTGATCGGCTGCGGTGCCGTAACGGATATTGATACGGTGAACCTGAGCCCGTCGCGGGTACTGGTCACCTGGACCAATCCGCAGGACGTAACAACCGACACACTGCAATACCGCAAAGTGGGTGAAAGCACCTGGACCAAAGTATTTGTAACAGGTGATTCATACGAGATCAACGGTCTCGATCCGTCCAGCAACTATGAGTTCAGTGTTGTTGCACTTTGTTCCACTACCAGCACCTTTGTTCCTTCAGCCAGCCAGCTGATCGCCACGCCGGCCTTATCGAACGGCCTTTTCATTCGCCTGTTCCCTAACCCGGTGGTGGGTACATCCAGGCTGGAAATCATTTCCGCCAGTCCGTATTCATTGTCAGTTACGATGTACGACCATAGTGGTAAACTGATCGGGTATCCGGTAGGCTCCGGTAATTT
>SDZZ01000363.1 GCA_004173255.1 Chitinophagaceae bacterium
AGTGCATACGCCACGCTGTTACTGAACACAGCATGATTGGACGGGAAGTCCGGAAATCCGGGCGTGCCCAGGAACGGCTTCCAGGCCGGATCAGCATTCGGTACAATCACCCCGCGGATGAACTGGAATGGCCTTTCCGCCAAGTGCATGTATTTCACTTTGAAAGAACCGGTAACAGCGTCACACAGGGTGATGCCCGTTTTGGCATATGAGAGCGCCGCTTTTTCCAGTGTAGGTTTCAGCTGTTCAAACACCTGCTTCAGTACGGAGACATAATGGGCGCCAGCGGGGAAACCTGGATTGGAATCATTGTAATATTTCGCGAGCAGCTTTTGATCATGGGTAAGTGCCTGCGACACGGTATACACTTCGTTCATGTCTTTATAATAGGCCGACGAAGGATCGGTACTATACGTCAGTGGCTGCGATGCCACATTATCCAGGCTGCCGGTCACGAGCAGTCGCGTGTAACCGCCATAAGGATTCACCGGTGTGCCTGTCTCGGGCATCCACATGCCAGGATAGTAAGCCGGTAACTGGTAGGGTGCCGTTGGAAAATTCGCATTGTCAGTTTGTGCCCATGCATAAATTCGGTTGGCTACTTCTGTACCAAATGCAATGGAGCGTTCAAAGACTTCACTACCGGCCTCGGCGGCGAGTTGTGTGTTCAATTCAGATTCCAGGGCATTCACGGCGGCCTCATTATAAGCGGCAATTACCGGACTGAAGAACTTTCGGGTCATGGCAGCAAGTGCGGCGTGTGCTGCACTGGGCCAGTGATAGGAAAGCCCGGGTTCAACGGAAGGCATCTCCGGCATGTCGGTCAGCTGGCCGTATAAGGAGCGGTTGGCCGGCATCCCCGGCAGTACCGATTCGTACAGGGCAATGCCGCAATACGCCATATAACGTGCGGGGTTAAATCCAAACGGGTTACCGGTTGGCCTGTTCAGCATACCTGTCTGCACCCCCAGCCATTTGGTTACCACTTCCGCGGAATAAGTGTCCGCCCGCGGAACATCCGGATCATCATTCTTGTGACAGGCAATGGTGGAAAGGCAAAACACCGCCCCGATCAGGGTAATGTGCAGGGATCTGAATCTCATGGTCAAAAAGGTTTAATGGTAATGGATTGATTATCGTTTGGGCCACGCTTTCCGGGTAATCTCGAAAGCATCCGCAATCTATTCCTTGTTGTAACCTTCTGTGCACCAAATCGACCGAAGCGCCGATTCATCGAAATACAACTGTAACAGGCGATCAACGGCGCATCAGGTCTACATTCTGGCGTATGTCGAAAACAAAAGCTATTCGTCTATTTTTCACGTTCCGGCCGGGGCAAACGGGAATCCAGGTGGCAAGCCTATAAACAGTGGCGCAGGAATGGTAGCAGGGTAGGGCCGCCGCATTCAACAAACCAAACGAAACAGGCAGATTTTGCGTAAATAGCAGGAGGTTACGAGCGGTGTTCCGGTGAGGCACAGAACTATCACATCCCTTCAACAATAATGAAAGCGATCAAAAAAGAAAACCTTCCAACTAAAGTATGTGCCAGTTGCGGCAGGCCATTTACCTGGCGCAAGAAATGGGAGCGCAACTGGGATGATGTAAAATACTGTAGCGAACGTTGCAGGAACTCAAGGAATGCCGCGGGCGCGGCGGCAGAGGATGCCAAAAAGAAATCGAGCGAAAGTTAAATCCTGAAGAAACCCATGATAAGAGAATAACACGGGGCGGTATTGAGCCCCTTATATAAAAGACAATCCGCCGGTCCGCAGTAAGTTTGAACTTACGCATTCCGGCGGACGGCTCTGGGATTGCTCACCAGCTATTTAAACAAGCTGCGGAGAAGTGGAAAATTCAAGAAGTTCACTGAGCTCCTGCTGGATGGCAATAGTTTTCTCATCGCCTTTGAGCTCTTTTACCGAAGCACTGGCTCCCCAGTTGAAAAGCTCTTCCATACGACTGTTTACTGCAATCAGCTTCGGGATACTCCGGCTGGTTCCATTGGTCAGGTACTGATCCATGAGTTCAGGATTATCATCCCGCAGCACTAAGCTGAGTTCAATGTTGATATTGATATTACACATGGCATTCAGCACAGGCACAATGTGTGCGGCATCCCTGCACCATCCTTCGGTGAGTACAATCCAGGTTTGCGGCCGGCGGATAGACCTGATAAGGCTTTCCGTTTCAGGTGTTATCCGGATCTCTTTATCAAGACGTTGCATGGTGGCAACATTGGTCCGGGTAAAGTCGAGCAGCTTTTCCGATTGTTCGGTTCCGGTCGCTTTGCCGAGGAGCAGCAGCTGGCCGATAAGCTTGCGGTAGCACTCGTAACTCATTCCTTTTTGCAGGTGTATTGTGTCTAATGTCTTGTTCATTATTTAGCCTCCCTGTATATAAATGATGTAAGTGTGATGTCAGTTTGTTCAAGGTGTTTGTGTACTTCCATTTCCGTTGGATAATAACCGCTTTCCTTCACTTTAGCCGGTTGCGGGATGCTGCGGGTGAAGACGGGCTCTGTTTTAAGGTAAGCAAGCGTGATCATCGGCTCATAAAAAGTAACATTGTTATTATAGGTACCATAAATGAAAGTCTGGGTAAAGGTTTGTCCGGCCAGTTCAGGAGATGTCACATCGATCCAGTGTGTACCCATTTGCGGAACGCCACCAGGTATCGGGGCATAATTCGCGGGCAGGTAGTCCGGGGCCGGGAACGCTTTGAATTTTGAACTATCGACTTCATACGCAGGAATGGCCAGGCGCTCGGCATTATCCATGAGGTAATAATGGAAGTCAAAATGCGGTAAGCCATACACTGCTGCTGGCTCATGGCCATCAGGATTATAATCCAGGCCAATATATTTGAACGGCGTCACTGATTTTACATCATCATGGAAAGGCAGGATCACACTGTTATCATGCTGGTGAGTGCCGCCGCCGCCGGTACCGATGGGAACGGAATTGAGTGCTGCATCGTCAATACTGATGGTCATTGCAGTAGGCACGCCATCTTCGTCGAGGGTAACCGAACTCCATGCCTTGCCATCATGTACCATTACTTCCGGTCCTTTATATTCTCCACTGTGGTTCCCGTGATCATCGTCTTTGTCGCACGACGAAAGAAGGCTCAGACTAACTAACGCTAACATGTAAATCCTGTTCATATTTATTCCTTTTGAAATTTATTGAGTGTACAATAAGTAAAACCAACTTTTCAAAACACCCTCACGGTCCGTTTACAGTTGTCACACTGGTAATTCCTTAACCGGATGTGACCAAACGTTACCCACCTGGTGATCAGCGTACTTGTCCTCTTTTTACCTGACAGGGTTAACGTGCCTTCACACTGCGGACAGGTAACACCCCGGATAATCGTACGGGTCGCTTGCTGTTCTATGTTTAAAAGTGGCATTGACAGTGCAATATTATACCGCCGGGAGAATGGGTTGCAGGGCATGGTGCGGTTGACGCACTGGGAGGTGCGAAAGACAATAAAATGATGGCGGAGTCGATGGCTGGAGGAATGGAGCCGGGCACGCGGACAAATTGTGGCCGAAAGCGCTGATCGAGCGGATAACCAGTAAAGCGAAAAATACTGCGGCGGACAGCGCAGACTCTTAGAGTTGAAGAAGCGCGGGCTATTCCGAAATCCCCAGCACCTTCATCACATTCTCCCGGTAAGACCTGCTGAGCGGTACTTGTACACCTCCAACCGTCACATCGTCCGTATCGATCGAATCGATCCTCGAGGTGTTCACGGCATAACTGCGATGGATCCTGACAAACATTGATATTGGAAGCGTGCCCAGGAACTCGGTAAACGACGAACGGATGAGCAGCTTCCGGGCATTAACCAGGAAAACCGCCGTGTAATTATTATCACTTTCTATATATACTATATCGGCGTAGGCAACGCGGTGGAAATGCTTGCCATCTTTGAGGAAAGTTGAACCCGTAACGGGCGTTAGCACGGAGGTCGCGTCTGACGCGTTGCGCTGCGCGGTATAATTGCTGAATGCAATTTCAATCGCCGCAAACAGCTCTTCTTTATTGAATGGCTTTACGATGTAGGCATGGGGCTTCACCTTCTTTGCACGTTCGATGGTAGCCATATCGCTGTTGGCAGTGAGGAAGATAAATGGGATCTGGTACAGCACGTTTATTTTTTCCGCCAGGTCAATCCCATCCTTCTTTCCGGCCAGATTGATATCCAGCAAAACGAGGTCAGGCTTTTCCGTCTCCAGCAATTCAAGTGCTTCCCCATAACTGGAAGCAGGGCCGCAACAGGTATACCCCAGCTCATCAAGGGTACTTTCAATAGTACGGGCAATCACCATCTCGTCTTCTACAATAACAATCTTGATTCTCGGCATTTTCGATTAGTCTTCTTGTTTACGCGCTACCTTATCATAAAACTCTATGGCAAAACAACTGCCATTCTTGTAGCTATAGGTCAGGGTACCACCCATCTGTTTGCTGAGGTCCTTGATCAGTCTCATCCCAAGGCTTTTTGAATTGGAAACATCGTAACCCGGCGGCAGGCCCGGACCGTTATCCTTGTAAACAAACATGAATTTCTTTCCGGTTCCGTTCCCATGATTTTCTACCGACAAAGTGATA
>SDZZ01000033.1 GCA_004173255.1 Chitinophagaceae bacterium
GGCTATGTGATTGCCGGTGATAAAAAAATAAGTTATGGCGAGCTGGCTCCCGATGCAGCCATGATACCAGTCCCTAAAGAGGTGCCCCTGCGCGCGGCATCTGAATGGAAATACATCGGCAAAGGGGTTAAACGTCTCGATGCACCTGCCAAGGTGAATGGCACTGCCACGTTTGGAATGGATATGCAGGCAGCTGGCATGCTCACCGCAGTGGTAGCCCATGCACCGGTAGTGGGTGGAAAAGTAAAATCATTCGATGATTCGAAAACCCTGCTGGTACCTGGTGTACGGCAGGTAGTGCAGATTCCTACCGGCGTGGCAGTACTGGCCGATCATTACTGGGCCGCAAAACAGGGCCGTGCTGCATTGAAAGTGGAATGGGAACATGGAAAAGGTACAGAGCTGGATACGCAAACCCAAACAGCGAGGTACCGGAAGATTGCAGCGACCAATGGACTGCCGGCGGCTAAAAAAGGAAACGCCGGAACCGGGCTGGCAAAAGCAGCTAAAATAATTGAAGCGGAATATGTATTCCCCTACCTGGCCCATGCACCGATGGAACCATTGAACTGCACGGTAAAAATTGCAGATGGCAAATGCGAGATCTGGACCGGTACCCAGTTGCCCGGCATTGACCAGCAGGCGGCCGCAAAAGTACTTGGCTATAAGCCCGACCAGGTGAGTGTACACACAGTCTTCCTTGGTGGTGGTTTCGGACGAAGGGCCACCATGCAATCTGATTTCGTAACGGAAGCCGTGCAAATTGCCAAAGCCAGTGGTAAATACATAAAGATGGTATGGTCGCGCGAGGATGATATGAAGGCAGGCTATTACCGTCCGTTTTATGTACATAAAATAAAGGCGGGTGTCAATGCAAAGGGTTTACCCGTTGCCTGGCAGCATAATATTGTCGGGCAATCCATCATGGCCGGCACGCCATTCGAGGCGGGTGTTAAAGATGGCATCGATGAATCATCGGTCGAGGGCGTGTCCAATTCACCTTATCTCAAAGAGGTACCCGATCATTTTGTCGGACTACATAATACAAAAGAAGCAGTACCCGTACTCTGGTACCGTTCAGTCGGCCATACCCACACGGGCTATGTGATGGAAACCATCATCGACCAGCTGGCAACCACCGCAAAAATTGACCCGGTGGAATACCGCAGGGAATTACTGAAAAATGAACCAAGGCACCTGGGTGCGCTGAACCTGGTGGCAGAAAAATCAGGATGGGGTAAACCCTTGCCGGCTGGACGTTTCAGGGGAGTAGCCGTTCATGAAGCGTTTGGAAGTTATGTTGCGCAGGTAGTAGAAATCAGTATGGTAAACAAGCTCCCTAAAGTGCATAAAGTTTACTGTGCGGTTGACTGTGGCCTTGCGGTGAACCCCGATGGAGTGCGCGCACAAATGGAAAGCGGGATCATATTCGGTCTCACCATGGCATTGTATGGAGAAATTGGTTTTAAAAACGGCCATGTACAGCAAAACAATTTTTATGATTACAAGATCCTGCGGATGAATGAAGCGCCGGAGATTGAAGTATTCATTGCTGACAGCAACGAAAAAATGGGCGGGGCGGGCGAATGTGGTGTACCACAGACAGCACCTGCCCTGGTCAATGCCATGTTCGCAGCAACAGGCAAACGAACCTACCAGTTGCCAATTATCAAAACCACTCCCGATCAGGCTTAAGAAACATATTATGACCCAGTCAACAAAAAAACTGAAATTACCTGCTACCCTGTTCCTGGTAACTTTTTCGATGAGCGTGGCGGTAGCATCCATCATGATGTTCCCTGCGAACAGAACACTTCCGGACCACCAGCTAACCGGTATACCCGATGACGAATACCATCATCCGGCTGACGAACCAGCAAAAGACAGTGCCGCATCAGTGGCTGCCTTTGCAAAAGTCTATAAAGTATTGATGAGCCCGCGTTGTATGAATTGCCACCCATCGGGTGATATTCCCCTGCAGGGAGATAACAGCCAGCTCCATTCCATGTCTGTTAAAAGAGGAAAGGATGGCAAAGGTATTTACGCGGCCAAATGCGCAAATTGCCACCAGCCTGAAAACACACCTGGTAAACATACACCACCCGGTAACCCTGAATGGCACCTGCCACCGGCAGATATGAAGATGGTATTCCAGGGGCGTACACCCAGGCAACTGGCCCTGCAGTTACTGAACCCGAAAGAAAACGGCAATAAAACAAAACAACAACTCATCGATCATGCGACCGCCGACAAACTTGTCCTTGGTGGCTGGAATCCCGGCGAAGGGCGAACCCTGCCACCATTGAGCCATAAGGAATTTGCAGACGCCTTCCGCACATGGATTGAAAAAGGTGCTTTTGCGCCGGCGAAATAACTCGAACGGGAAAGAGACCTCAAAGGCTCGCCTGCTTTTAACTGCAAACCCCTCGTTGGGCCATATGCAAATGGCGGGAGTGATTACCACTTCGGGATTTCCAGCTCATCCCTTGCCGGCAAAGAAGGGAACCGGGCATGTGGCTCGCGCTGGTACCAGTATACCACTGAATAAATATCCGAACGTTGTGGATAATAGCGTCCATCCTGCCTCCATCCAAGATCCTGGATGGTTACTTTCAGGTCTTTGTCGAACCGGACAGGATCCATGATATGCCAGCGATACATACCAAAACTTTGCTGTGAGTTATATAACCCATCGGGGCGGATTACCTGATGAAGCCCTGCATAGGCGGTACTGAACTCTTCATACCGTTTCGTTTTTGAATTTTCAAAATTATAAGATCCGCAGAAATAATCTTCTGTACCGGTGCCGTTGATGGTGGGGAATTCAGTATCGCCATCCATAAAGAACTTGATCTCCCCCTCACCCCACCATACATTGTTGTTGACATTCCATCCGATGAATGTACCAACATACTGCCCCTTTCCCCTGATGCCATCTACCAGTGTGTGGATGGCACCTTTGGTGGGGGTCGACTGGCGGTACTGCGCATGGAAATAAGCTTCCTCCTCCCCGATTGTTGTAAGCGTATAATCCACCTGGTAATACAAACGCATCGGATCACGGCTGTTGATATTCTCGAGCGTGATCTTACATTTTTTGCGGAAGGGCATTTTCCAGTAACAATTAAATGCACTGCCAGGGTTAACCGTTACTGCCAGTGAATTCAATGGCGCATACGTATTGAATGCCATTCCAAAAAAATCACCCACGGGTACTTCAATGGATGGAGTCGTTTCATCATCCCAGTAAAAACGAAGTATCGAAAAACGCCAGTTACCTGTCGGGGTCATCCAGATGTGCTGGATGGCACCCGGGCCATCCATCTCGGCAATGGTGATCGTTTCACCACTCTTTACCTCAATAAACGGATTTACCTTCCAGCCCCTTCCAAGAGTAGCCGCCTGGGCAGCGGCATTTGCTACATTCCTTTTTCCATTGTCGGCTTTCGGGTCAGCCATTCCACCCTTCCCTTTTTCACCGGTGAAATTTTCAGGACTGATCGACCTCGTTTTTGCATCAGACAACAACGACAGGTTGCCCATGTTCATGTTGAGTCCATCGAATTTTTGCTGTGCCTTCAGTTCACTTACAAACACAATAAAAAGCATTACGAAACAGGGATAGATAGTTTTTTTCATATGAAATCGTTGTGGTTTAAAGCTACGGAAAATGAAAAAAACACCTCCCCCATCCCCTGAAATGTATGCAAACAGCTCATTTCCATCAACTAATAAAATTAGTTCGATGATGCTAATTTATTTAGTAATATTGACCTGTTAATCCGGATGAAATGAGTACAACCGCAGTTCATAACATAACGGGCAAAGCCGAAATACTGGCTCGCCTGCAACGGGAAATCCTTCCCCTGCAGGGATTGAGATCAGCTGTGAACAGCACTCCTGTAGATACGGGGCTGGGTGCAATAAATGCGTCCCTGCCCAATGGAGCCTTGCCCCTCGGGGCTGTACATGAATTCATTTCTTCCTGTGCCGAGGATCATACTGCCAGTGCAGGTTTTGTTGCAGCACTCGCGGGCCCACTCCTCAAAAAAGGCGGAACAGCTTTATGGATCAGCGCAGACAGGACGCTGTTCCCTCCTGCATTGAAAAATTTTGGAATCGAACCGGACCGGTTAATATTTATTGATATCCGCAAACCAAAAGACCTGGCCTGGGCAATGGATGAGGCATTGAAATGTGGTGCCCTGTCTGCCGTCATTGGCGAGCTGCCCGATCTTGGTTTTACCGCATCCCGCCGGTTACAGTTATCGGTTGAACAAAGCCAGGTTACGGCATTCATATTGAGGCGCAATCCAAAAAACCTTTCCACTACTGCCTGTGTAACCCGGTGGAAGATCAGGACCCTTCCCAGTGAAACGATTGATGGACTTCCGGGTGTGGGGTTCCCCCAATGGAATGTGGAGTTACTGAAAGTAAGGAATGGCAAACCGGGCAGCTGGAAAGTCAAATGGAGCAATGGTAAAATGGAAGTACTGGTGCCGGATTTGCCTGCTATGGAAGAAATTCATTTAAAATCGGCATGATGGGAAAAAGATATGTATCCATATGGTTCCATCATTTACGGACTGACTGGTTCAGCCTGCGTGACCCCGTACTGAAAACAGTTCCCTTTGTATTGAGTTTACCCTCACATGGAAAAATGATCATCACTGCCGCAAACCCTTTTGCCGAAGCGCAGGGTATTGGAACAGGAATGGCGGTTGCTGATGCAAGGGCATTGTTACCGGGACTGAAAGTGATGGACGATATACCTGACCTGTCCGGGAGGCTTTTGAAAAAAATTGCAGCATGGTGTATCCGGTTTACACCGGTGGTGGCAGTGGATGGAGAAGATGGCTTGCTGATGGATGTAACCGGATGTTCGAATTTATGGGACGGCGATTATGCTTATGTGGCAGCGATAGTGCAACGGTTGAGGAACCGTGGCTATGGAACCAAAGGGGCGGTTGCGGATACCATCGGTTGTGCATGGGCTGTTGCCCGGTACGACCGTCGGGTGTTTGTCATTGAACCAGGCAAACAAAAAGAAGCACTTGGCCTGTTACCTCCATCCTCCCTCCGGCTTGAACCGGAAGTTATTGATCGCCTGAATAAACTCGGACTCCGATTCGTGCGCGATTTTATCTCAATGCCTCCTTCTTCCCTGCGCAGGCGATTCGGGCAACATACCATCAGGCGTATTAACCAGGCGGTCGGTAGTGAAATGGAAATCATTGAACCTTTGATACCGGTACCTGAATATGAAGAACGATTGCCCTGCTTCGAGCCGATCAGTACTGCTACCGGTATTGAAATCGGGCTGAAACGCTTGCTGGAAGCATTGTGTAACCGGTTAAAACAGGAAGAACTTGGCCTACGGAAAGCCATATTCAGATGTTACCGGACAGATGGGAAAACAGAAATTATTGAGATCGGTACCAGCCGGCCGAGTTTCCATACTGGTCATCTTTTTAAATTATTTGAGACAAAAATTCCAGGCATTGCACCTGGACCTGGCATCGAATTATTTGTACTGGAAGCACCTGTAACCGAATCGCACACAGCCGCACAGGAAAAGCTCTGGGAAACACCCGAGGGTTTGCAGGATCATCGGCTATCCGAACTGATAGACCGGCTTGCCGGACGCATTGGCAGTGCCACCATCAGCCGGTTTTTACCGGATGAACATTACTGGCCCGAACGCTCTATTAAAAAAGCCAGCTCCCTCGAAGATCAACCAGTGACTGCCTGGCGCACGGATCGGCCACGGCCATTACAGTTGCTGCACCAACCCGAACGCATTGAAGTAACCGCACCCATACCCGACTACCCGCCCATGCATTTCCGTCTCAGGGGTCAACTGCATAAAATAGTCAAAGCCGACGGACCGGAACGTATTGAACAGGAATGGTGGATCCAGCAGAGAGAACACCGTGACTACTATTATGTGGAAGATGAAAACGCGAAGCGATACTGGTTATTCCGCTCAGGCCATTATTCGGGCGACAAATCACCCGACTGGTTTTTACATGGGTTCTTTCCTTAGGGATATGTGTGCAAAAGCCATCGATACTGGCGGGCCCGGCCACAGGTAAGTTTCGATCAGCATGCGCGGGCATTTGACCGGTATGAATCACAGCAACCGATTTTGAAAGGGCTGAAATCAAGTAAAGTTTGAATTAAAAATTTCCCCGTTGAATTATTCCGAATTACAGATAACGACCAACTTCAGTTTCCTTCGTGGTGCTTCGCATCCGGAAGAGTTAGTGGAGCAGGCTGCCCTGCTGGGTTATAAGGAGGTGGCCATTACCGACCGGAATACGTTCGCCGGGCTGGTCCGCGCCCATGTAGCTGCCAAAAATAATGGGATCCGGATCATACCCGCCTGCCGGCTTGATTTATTGGATGGCCCTTCCCTGCTGGCGTATCCTACCGATAAGGAAGCCTACTCGTTACTCAGTTCATTATTAACTACCGGAAACCTGAGGGCCGAAAAAGGGGAATGCCATTTATACCGCCAGGATGTTTATGAACATGCCAGGGGTATGAAATTCATCAGCATCCCGCCAGCACACCTGAATGAAGAATTTGATTTTGACCATGACTTTAAAAAACAATTGGGTGAATTCAAAGAGGTATTTGGCAAAAATGTTTACCTCGCGGCATCACGATCGTACACGGGAGACGATTCCAAACAACTTCACCGGCTGGACCAGCTTGCCGGTTCTTTATCAATTCCCCTTGTTGCCACCAACGATATCCATTACCATAACCCTGCCCGGCGGGAACTGCAGGATATTGTAACCTGCGTACGGGAAAAATGCACCATTTACAATGCAGGGTTCCGTCTGCACCCAAACGCTGAACGGTATCTGAAGGGCCATGATGAAATGGTACGGCTTTTCCGTCAGTATCCGGATGCCATCAGGCGAACCAATGAAATTGCGGAGGCCTGCCAGTTTTCGCTAAGCCAGCTTACTTACCAATACCCAAAGGAGATCACTACCGGAGGCCGCTCACCGCAGGAAGAACTGACCATGCTGGCCTGGCAGGGAGCAAGTGAACGGTATGGCAACATCATACCGGAAAAAGTGAAAGCCGCCATTGAACATGAACTTTCCTTCATGGAAAAAATGAATTACGCAGAGTACTTCCTGACCGTTCATGATATAGTGCGTTTTGCAAGGGAAAAACGGATCCTTTGCCAGGGACGCGGTTCAGCAGCCAATTCCACCGTGTGTTATTGCCTGGGAATTACTTCCGTGGATCCTACCAAATTTGACCTGTTGTTTGAACGGTTTATTTCTTCCGCACGGAATGAGCCGCCTGATATTGATGTTGACTTTGAACATGAACGCAGGGAAGAAGTAATGCAGTATATCTATAATAAATACGGGCGCGACCGGGCAGCAATAGTTGCAACGGTAACCCAGCAACACCAGAAAGGGGCAGTCAGGGATGTAGGCAAGGCCATGGGTCTTTCCGTGGATACGATCAACCGCTTATCGGGCGCCATCTGGGAATTTACCGACGAATGGTTTGAGGGGACCAGGATTACCGAACAGGGTCTTAACCCTGATGATCCGCATTTACGGAAAGTGCTTAAGCTGACACGTGAGTTCATGGGCTTTCCCCGCCAGCTGGGCCAGCATACCGGTGGGTTTGTGATTACCCAGGGTAAATTATCCGACCTCTGCCCCATCCTGAATGCAAGAATGGAAGACCGCACCAATATCGAATGGAACAAAGACGATATCGATGCATTGGGATTTTTGAAAATTGACGTGTTAGCCCTTGGTATGCTCACCTGCATCCGCAAGGCATTTGACCTGGCGAAAGAACACTATGGGCTCGACCTGACGCTCGCCAACATTCCACAGGATGATCCGGCAGTATACGAAATGATCTGCCATGCTGATACCATCGGGGTCTTCCAGATTGAAAGCCGTGCCCAGCAATCGATGCTGCCCAGGCTGAAACCGCGAACCTTTTATGATCTTGTGATCGAAGTTGCCATTGTGCGTCCCGGCCCCATCCAGGGCGACATGGTGCACCCTTATCTCCGCCGGCGCAACGGGGAAGAGCCGGTTGACTTCCCTTCAAAAGAACTGGAAGATATTTTAGGCCGTACGCTTGGCGTACCGCTTTTCCAGGAACAGGCGATGAAGATTGCCATCGTTGCTGCCGGGTTCACCCCCTCAGAAGCAGACGAGTTACGAAGAAGCATGGCCACCTTCAAGGCCAAAGGCCTTGTTACGAAATTCCAGCAGAAACTGGTTCTGGGCATGACCTCAAAAGGATACTCGGAAGAATATGCCATGCGTGTGTTTAAACAACTGGAAGGATTTGGAAGTTATGGTTTCCCCGAAAGCCATGCAGCAAGTTTTGCGCTGCTGGTGTATGTATCATCCTGGTTAAAGTGGTATTATCCCGACGTATTCGGATGTGCCATCCTCAACAGTATGCCCATGGGTTTTTACCAGCCGGCACAACTGGTGAGCGATGCCCGCAAACATGGCGTGGAAGTAAGACCGGTCGATATCAATTATTCAGGGTGGGATAACCGGCTGGAAGAAAAGTCGGGTAAATTCTGTGCCATGAGACTGGGCTTCCGTCAGGTTAAAGGGTTACGTGAAGATGACATGGCCTTACTGGTTGCCTCAAGAGGCAAAGGATATACTACAATGGATGCACTTCGTGAAACAGGGTTGTCCTCGGCCGCATTGGAAAAACTGGCAGATGCAGATGCCTTCCGGTCCATCGGCCTGGATCGTCGCCAGGCACTTTGGGAAGTATCTGCCAAGGATCGCAATGAAGCGTTGTTTGCCGGACAGCCATCCGTTATCGAACAGGTCAGTTTGCCGGTGATGGCAACATCCGAACATGTGGTTCATGATTATGCAGCCATGGCCCTGTCCCTGAAAGCCCATCCGGTCAGTTTTGTCCGGGAAAAACTGGACCAGTTGTACATCCGCAGTACTGAGCAGATCAGCCATTCCGTGCATGGTGAATTCGTAAAAGTAGCTGGACTGGTCCTGGTAAGGCAGCGTCCGGGAACCGCCGGGGGCGTGTGTTTCATGACCATTGAAGATGAAACGGGCGTGGCCAACCTCGTCATCTTCCCGAAATTGTTTGAAGAATTCCGTAAACCGATCCTTCAGTCGAGGCTCATTATGGTCGAAGGAAAATTGCAACGCGAAGGTGAAGTAGTGCACGTAATTGTCAGTGCATGTTATAATTTCTCCAAATTCCTTCGTGGATTAACCGCTGCCGGCACCGATGAAGTACCTCTCCTGACCTTATCAAGGGCCGATGAAAAATCCATCCCGCCGGGGTTAAACAAAAGATCGCAGGTGAGGGAACAGGCGCAGGAAAAAATCTTTCCTGATGCAAGGAATTTTAAATGATTCTCCGCAAGATTTTCTTATGCTGAAAAATCTTCCTCAGGCATTATTTCAACTCTTCCACAATCCGCTTCGCCGTTTCGTTCGTCGGGTCAAGCTCCAGTGCTTTTTTATAATTCTCCAGTGCCTTTGCTTTGTTACCATCTGCATAGTAAGCCTCAGCAAGGCTGTCAAAAACGTTCCCGGAAGAAGGGAACAATTTTGTATTATATTCAAAAAGTATAATTGCGTCTGCCCTTTTATTTTTACCCAGGTAAGCATACCCTATTTCGTTGAGCGTAGTTTCGGAGTCAAAGGAATACAGCTTAGCGGATGATTTCTTTAATCCCCGGTAAACTTCCAGCAGCCCGGCAGCACCCAGGGTATCCAGTGAGGCTGACAGGTCGCGCAACAATGACTTGCGAATTGGGACCAGCGGCCCTCCATCGAGGTAATTACTGATCGACTTTTCTATTGCATACAAATTGTTCTGCTGGTTGTTGGTCATCAGCAGGATGCTGCGGCCTTTTAGTGGGTAATCTGCCAGCAGTGCCTGGTAATTCCGTGCTGTGCCGTCATGCACATGCCGGACAATTTTTTTGTTCTCCATCGAACCGCCACCAAGGCCTGACTGGTCACCGGGCCGGAAACCGGTAATGATTTCAGCCGTTGCAGCCGGTGTAATTAGTTTGAAATCGCGGATAGCCAGGGTCCATTTTAATAAATCATCAATGGTTAACGCCGTCCATCCGCTGATCGGCACTGCAAGTGGATCCTGCGAGCCGGCATTACTGAAAGCCCTGGCAACCTGCCTGTCTTTTTCCGTCGGATCGATGACCGCATTGACAATCCCGATCGGTTCCAGCATTTTCTTTACCACAAAATCTTTAAAGGACATGCCACTCACTGCAGCCACCACCCTGCGTTGCAGGTAAGTATTGTTATTGTTGTAATTGTATGCCGTTCCCGGTTTAAAAGCAAGGCTATCGAGTTTCAGCAGGTCATTCCAGTTCTCTTCATCGTTATGCACTGTTTTCCACTTTACATCCGGTACGCCACTGGTGTACTGCAACAGGTTGCGGATGCTGACCTCGTTTGACCAGGAGGGCAGGTCAGGCAGGTACCGGGAAAGTTTATCATCCAGTGAAAGCTTATGCTGGTCTGCCAGCATCATAATTGCCACTGCATTGAACTCCTTTGCGATCGATCCGATATGGAAACGGTAATCCGCGGTCAGGTTGGTTGAACCAGAGGTGTCCGCCTTACCCATTGAAACCCTCGATACCACACGTCCCTTTTCAACCACCAGCGCATTGCCGTTGAATTGTCCAAGACGGTGCGCTGTGTCAAAAAAATTATAGAGGTTACGCCCGGTTGCATGCTGGGCGTACACGACATTGGAGAGCAGCAGGCATATAAATGCAGTAACAAACATGCAAAGAGGATGCCCTGCCCGATGGGGACTTTTCTGGGAAGAACAAAACCGTACACTGCAGCCAGTGGGAACGTGCCCTAAAAACGATGGAAAGAAGTTGCTCATGTTTCAAAGATAGTGGCCCGTGGTTTGCCATTTTCCGGAAAACAACCGCATGTGGATAATATACTCCCTTCTTGCTGCAGTCAGCGCAGCTGCTGCAATCACACTTACCAAGGCAGGCCTGAAGAAGGTGGATCCAATCCTTGCATTCGCAATCCAGTCCATCCTTATACTTATTATTTCGTGGAGTGCGGTAATGATCCAGAAGAAAGTTGCGGGTCTGGGACAGATTGACCAGCGCGGCTGGATGTTTCTTGCCGGTGCAGGCATCCTCACCTGTTTCTCTTCCCTCTTCCAGTTTACCGCATTAAAAAATGGTGATGCCTCCCTGGTCTCTTCACTGGAAAGGATCTCGCTGGTAGTAACGATTGTTTTTGCCGTATTGTTCCTGAACGAACAGATCAACTGGAAAGTGATCACTGGTGCCATCCTCATGATTGGCGGCGCAGTGATGATCGGCTTTTCCAGGACAAGCTGACTTTACCAGGTTTTGCTGCCCTCTTCATAAATTTTCAACATATAACCTTCCTGTAACATCCAGCCACCGAGTCCCATCCCGCGAAGGATCACATTTTCATTTTTATCATTGACGATTCGTTGTCCATCCGCACGAAGGTTTTGCGCGCTGGATGGGGAAGTTAAACACAACACCAGGGCGAGAAGACATAGCGAATAAAAGGTTAAGTACTGCCGACGAAATGAACGGCGAAGCAATGTTGGCAGGATCATATAATATAATCAATTGAAGAATGTTTGAAGATAATAAATCCGTCAGACTGGTAGCTGATTGCCAACCTGCGGTACAAGGGAAATCGCCGCAAACGTTAACGAGGGAGAAGGAACAGTATTGAGGGAGTGCCGGGGCAAAACAAAAAGGGCTGCCCGATCTGGGCAGCCCTGTATATTATCCCTTGTGGGAGTCAGCCTTATTTAGTCGAGAAGTGGAATTCAACACGGCGGTTGTTCTTCCGGCCCTCGGCTGTGGTGTTGTCGTCTACCGGCTGGGTAAGTCCATACCCGGTGGTCATCAGGCGGTCGGCGGAGATTGCACGTTTAATAAGTGCAGCTTTCACTGCTTCTGCCCTTTTCTCGGAAAGCACCTGGTTCATTTCAGCTTTACCTACGTTATCGGTGTGGCCGTCAATCTGCAGGTTGATGTCTTTGTACTGGTTCATGTAAACCACGATCTCAGTCAGTTCCTTCAGCGAAGCCGGAGTGAGCGTTGCTTTTCCGCTGACAAACTGGATATTCGATGCACTGAACTTCGGAATAGCAGGACATCCTTCGTTTTCTTTCACGCCCGGGATGTTTGGACACTTATCTTCCGGATCAGGAATTCCGTCTTTGTCGCTGTCAGGTACAGGGCAACCGTTATATTGGGCAACACCTTTTTCGTTCGGACATTTATCTTCCTCATCATTGATACCATCGCCGTCCGTATCAGGGATCGGGCAACCATTGTACTTGGCATTACCAGCAACGGTCGGGCATTTATCCACTTCATCATTTACACCATCACCATCTGTATCGGGGATAGGGCAACCATTATATTTCAGGAATCCAAATACGGTCGGGCATTTATCAACAGAGTCCATTACACCATCACCATCGGTATCTGCAGGAGGCAGAACGGGAGGTGGCGGAGGCGGAGGTTTAACTGTGCGTTTGTTACCGAACAATTTAAATTTCAGTCCGGCCTGGAACCCCTGGTTATAATAATACGGTGGGTTCTCATTGGCATCATCATTCAGCATTTTGGTAAGGCCATGCGAGTAGCGGCCATACAATGTTACCCTTGCACGCGGGAAAAATTCAATACCGCCGGTTGCAGAAACACTGTTCACATCAAACGCCCCTTTGTTGTTCTCGTCAGTAATCCTTTCTTTCGCACCAGTGCGGAAATCGAATTGTGGTCCAACCATCAGCGCCACCGCATCACCAAGGTGGAACTTGAACAGTAAAGGAATTGACAAATAATTCAACTGCTGGTCGAGGATCTCGGTGTTGTTCAGTTTCACCTTACTTCCAACCGATGAATAGAGTACCTGCGGTTCAATGGAAAAACCATTACTCAACGGGAAGTTGAGGAACGCACCACCTACATAACCCCATTTCCAGTCGGATTCAATGTTCACGGAACCACGATCGGTGATCTTGAACCTGGAATAGTTACCACCACCGAGCAGGCCACCGCCAATCGACGGGATCGAGCGGGCAGAATCCTGCGCGTTGATGCCAAGTCCCATAGCAAGGGATAGCAACATTACAATACTGAGTCGTTTCATTTTTATTTTTTTAGAGTTTGGATACAGTCGTCCGGACTGTTTTGTGTGAGATTGAAACACGAAAGAACAAGCGCTATACCAAATTAACGTTGCTGTAACATCGAGGCGGGAAATCGGGTATAAAAACGTAAAAGCCTCCGGCCCTCTACGTATTTCATTGGGCCGGAGGCAATAATATGGGGGTTTTTTTTGCACTTTATGGGGTCAGCCCCGGAAGCTGACGCGCGTGCATCTTAGTTGACGGTCTTCGTTTTCAGCGTTTCAAGGGAAGCCCGCTGTTTGGCTACTTCGGCGGCCTGTAACTCGATTGCGGTCCTGTTTTCGACCAGGTCCTTATTGAGTTGGTCAATCTTCTTTCGTAAGGACTCGTCATCATCCTGCAGTTTCTGCATTTTCTTCTCAGCCGATGCCACCAGCTTTTCCTGGTTCATGATGTCCTGCTGAAGGCTATAACTGGCGGTGTTAGCGAGAAATCCATCGAGGAACCGGCTGGCTGCGCTGAATGTTGCCGAGTCTGATTCAGGGGTGACAAAGTTGTCGTAACCCTTACTGACCAGCATAGACATGGTAGAACTGTCTTTATCTTTTTTTGTTTTCCGGTCAATCTTGAAATACAGATCGAGTTTCTGGTTGTTCAGGTCGGGCAATTGCACCCCATTAAACACATAAAACCCGTCCTGTTTTTTCTTTTTCCAGAACATGGTCCCGGTAGTTTCCGGGGTATAACCCGTTTCTTTTAGTTTCTGGAGAAGCGTCCCTTCGGCCATGTCCGTGTTATTGGGCAGGTCAAGCCGCAGCCCCTGCTGCATCTTTTTATCAATTTCTATCGGGGAAACGGTCGATTGGGCTGTGGCCGCGAGGGTGGTAAACCCTGTAAGGGCCGTGAGTACGATCAGTCTGGTCATGGTTGCATGTTTTGACATTGTCATGGTGCGGAATACCCGCATGCAGCTATTGTGTCAAAGCCATGCCACAATTACCTGGACTGGCGGAATTGCTCCGGGTTATCTGAAGCATAACAAGGTTCTCCCTCCACTACATGGTTGATACAGTCAACCAGGCAACGGTCAATATCGGGCATCGTGCGGTAGAGGTAACCATCGATACCCAGTTGTTTTACCTCCGCAACGGCCGACTCAGAGAAAAAATTAGCAAAGGCAATGATCCGCGCACCCGGCAGGTCTTTCTTCAGCAATGCAGTTACATCCACAAAACCATAGTGGAACGGATAGGAATCCAGATTCACATCCATCAGGATTACATCCGGGGAAAGGAAACGAAGCGTTTTTGATACATTCTGATAAGAAGAAAAAATCCCGGCTACCGAGATCTCACTTTTTTTCAGCAATGGCTCCAACGCGCGGAGGAAACCCTCCTGCCTTGTGATGGCTGCAACAGTGATCATGGAAGAAGAATGGTTAAATAGTTGATGTGGCGTTTTTACGGGAGTGCAAATATCAAATAACGGGCCGTGAAAACCATAAGAATCTTCTCCATAATTTTCCTGAAAAATTAATAATAACAGTAATATAAGTCCGGGCGACTGCGTCCGAAACCACCGCATCACTTGTTGCAACTGCATTCCTTCAACGGCAATTTAATCAGCCAGCGCCTTTTAATCACAAGTGGTACAACACACAAAAGGCACTTCTGTCAGCGGTGACGTGCGCAAGATGCGGTAGTTGCCCAGCTCCGCCGTTAACGCGTTCCGGTTCTTCCGTCTCCGCTCCAGTAAAATCTCTGCCAGCTCCCTTCCCTCCCCTTTTTTCGCATCCTGCAACGCCTCGTCGGGCATATAATCGATTTGATCCACCAGGCTGGTAATATTGCCAAAGACTTCTACTGCCACTACGCTCAACGCCGCATCATCCGGTAACCCCAACTGGTTGAGCAATACAGCAATTTCCTTATTTGTCCAGGTCACCGTAGCAGTTTTTGCCAGGTCTTTGAAAGAAGCCAGCAGCTGCCCGGCCAGCAGGCTCGCATTGGTGACAGCCGCACCTGCCTGCACCAGCGAGGCTTGCGGCTGTTTGAGTTTGTCAAAAGCATCGAGGACATTACGCGCCAGTGCAAGGTCCATCTTTACCGTTTTCCCTTTGCGGTAGTCGGTCATCGCCCTGGTTACTTTTTTTGTATAAGCCGCATCCACATCCAGTTTACTTACTTCATCCATCAGCGTCATATTGCTCAAAACAACCTGCGCCCTGGCAATTTCGTCGGTCTGTTCAACAGACCACATCCGCGTATTTTCCATCATCACATCCCGGGCCTTCATCCCGAATGTAGCGCCCCTGGGTGGCGTGGTGCTGACGGCCGGGGGTTTTGCAAGCGTCATATACCGCGTATCGACCAGTATATTACGGTACTCTTCCCCATCGGCCTGCATCACCTGGGCATACAGGACCGCATGCAGTTGTGTACGCGGCGGATCGCTGGTCACATTTTTGCCTTGCCACACAGCTTTGGCGTAAGGCGCATTTACTTTCACATACAGATCGTCGCGGGTTACATTACAAAGCAGTGTAGGTGCGGGATGCTGCATACCGGTAATTACCTGCGGCCGGCCGAAGCGTCCCTGTGCCGTACTGAACAGGTTGTCGGCGTCATTTTTACTCCAGTGTCCATGCCCGATCCGGAACTCATACGTGAAGAACCCGAACAGTTCAGGACTTTCGGCATGTAAGCCCGGGGGCAACGGCAACAGGTAATGGATATTATCCCCGTCCGCAGCTTTCTCCATGGCTTGCATGGCACTGAGTCCGGCCATATCATCGGTTGGTACGGGCGTCAGGATGCGGATATATTCGGGATCAATGGGCAATGGTGGCGGATCCTGCGTAAGTCGTTCCATCTCCGCCCGCTGTTTGTTATTACTCACCAGCTGGTCGGGCGCGTAATGCAGTACGCGGCAAAACAACGTATCGTGCGGATCACGCACGGCCTCTTCCAGTTCCACCCAGAGATAACGCTGCCTGGGTTCGGTAGATTTATACTTCTCCCCTTTGATGTATTTGGAAAAGGCAAGGCCGACCCCTGCAATCTTTGGTACCTGTTTAGGGTTTATGGTGGTGGGCAGGTGCAGATGGGCCGGGTCATACTCCTGCACGGCTGCTGTCCCATGTCCGTCCCTGAAATGAACATGCACCTTGTACCACACATCCAGTTCATCCGGGAATCGCGGTTCCCCCTGCTCATTCTGCGTCAGGGATGTTTTCGGTTCAATAGCGTCTATAAATATGATCGTCGTCTCCTGCCGGTTGAGGTTACCGAATGTATCAGGAATCAGCGATTCAAAGGAGGCGGAGTGACCGATCTCGATATCAGCAAACTGCCTGCGTTCCTCCACTTCATCGGACCGCCTGAATTTTTTCCATCGGGTAAAGGTGAAGGCGACTTTTTGCAGCGCATCCCATGTCCAGTCGCGCGCCATACGGTAAGTAATACAACCCAGCCAGTGATCGCACAGATCGGCCTTGCTGGAAAAAGTAATACTGCTGCCGTCAGGCGCCAGGTGATGGCGGATCTTATTACTGCAGCCGAATACCACCCGTTTACCTTTCTCCGCCACCAGTGTAAGACCCTTCACACGCACGCCGAGTTGCTGGGCAAGACGCTGCATAATATCCGGCTGGTTACTGGTTAATTCACTGAAGAAAAAATATTCGCCGATTTTTCCACGTCGTACATATTCCGGATCAGGCTGCAGGTACAATGCCTGGATCACCGGTACATTTTCCACCGGCATCAGCAGGTTTTCCTCCGTCATGGAAGGATAGTAGAACAGATACTGTGTGCTGCGTCCATAGCGGCTGTCGCGGTCAGGGTTTGTCGTATCGATCACTCCATAGTACGTTTCATTTCCCTGTTCCGCGTCGCCGCAGATAGCGCGGACTGTAATCCTTATTTTTCGGGCAGTAGGCAACGGAATCTCCGTCATTGCATGTATGGCAGCAATATCGAGATCGTCCCGATCGAAAAAATTATCATTGCTGTCGAGACGAAGAACGGGAACATCAATAAAATTGACAGGCAACACCATTTCATCTTCAAAGCCGGCGGGGAAGCTGCGCTCGGTCTTGTACAGCGTAATATAATTTTCATTGCCACTATCGCTTGCGAGGTTATCGAGCCGCAGTGTTTCCACTTCCACCTTCACGGAAACCTTTGCCACATCCGGATCAGCAATACCTGTATGCACCTGGGTCCGCCTGGCCGGGGTTCCTGCCGCACGTTGTGCCCGCGATGAATCAATCAGCAACTGCACTGGATCTGCATACTTGTTCGTATAAACAACTGCCGGGTAATTCAGCAGCGGGCGCCGGATGCGGAGTTCGGGATTCTGCACGAATGCTTTCCCATCGGGCGCAGGGTCCTGCTCATTGAAATATTCGGCCTGGCCTGCACTCAGTTTTTCAGGGTGCGTAACGCGCAGGGCTGCCGGTGCGATATACCGTTTGAAACTCCATTTTGAAAAATGCGAGGCACTGTTGTTATAAATTTCTTCTTTCGGATCAGGCCCGCCACCACTGAGGTCCATCATCCTGACACGGAAACGGTAACGATCGCCGTATACCAGCTTTGTAGCGGGTGCTACATCCTCAAACAGATTCCCGGGGTCCACTTGCCTGGTTTCAGGTCCCGGACCATCAGCCGGTTCATCATTCAGGTGAATAGCAATGGCATCTGAATCTTTGAGCACAAGGTTTTTCCCGGTCCATGCCGTGTAGTACATGGGCAACCAGAACGGCGCCGTTTTATCGTTATCAATTTGCGAAGGAAAAACCTGGAACGGTAATTCGAGGAGCTGGCCCGGCTCATTATTGATGGCCGCCCGGCCAATACGATAACTTTCCTTGCAGCGCACCATGTTCAGGCTTTCCCAGTCGCCCGCATCTGTATCGGGTTTTACATCCACCCGGTAGCCATAAATGCCAAGCGGCGCATCGATGCGTTCGCCTGCACCCGGGGCTGCGGGATTTTCCTTGTATCCGTCGAGCTGGCGCATATACCAGATCAGGATCTGCTCATCATCCCACGCCATCCGGATGCCATCATCCTTCACCGGGTGGGAGCCGTTGGGTTGTTCGGCCAGCGTCTCTGTGCTGACCGGTTGCGACACGTGCATGATTTTGGCAAAGCCATCATTGTATTCATTCAGCTCGGCAAATATTTCATCCCACGGTGCCTTGGGTGGTTCCGGATCAATGATGCCGGTCTGGTATAAAACCGGGAAGAGGATCGGGGCAAACACCGGCCGTTTATTTTCAGCGCCGGGTTTCAGCTTGGGGATCCTGGCGGCATATGGTTTGATAAACGGACCAGCTGCAATCACTGCCGGCTGCTCCTGGATGGCTTTATACTCCGGGTTTACTATATCTGCATAAATGTAACAACCCTTTTTAAAAAGGCTGGCGTTCCCCTCTGTAATATCAATGGATGTTTCATAGATCATGCCGCAGGCCTTTGCCAGCAAGGGCTGGCGAAGGATATGGGCAAATACCTGGCCCCAGCTGAGTTTATCATCGATGGCCCATTCCTCAATTTCGCGTGGCTTGCGGATGGCGCAGTGGTAACTGTCATCCACCTTTGCATGGTCAGTCCTGGGTGAAGTGAAGTTAAAAGCCCCGCGATAGGTTTCGGGCAGGTATTTGTTTACTGAAAGTTTGGCCGTGTCTTCAACTTTTGGTGCCCTGTCTCCCACCGTGTTATTGATCCTGGTACCAAATTCATCGGCCAGTGCCTGTAACACTTCTTTTTTATTTGCTGCTGCCAAAACGTTTACCGGGAATGGTTTCGGTGCCTGGCCAGCGGACGTGGCCGTTGCAATCGGCCACTCGGAAAGACCTGGTACCAGTTTGAGTTCGAACTGCGGAACCAGGTCAGCAAATGCTGTTGCACCGGCATTGGGTGCCGGCAGTTTCATGGTAAACGG
>SDZZ01000364.1 GCA_004173255.1 Chitinophagaceae bacterium
CAATCGCCGTGCAGAAGAATACGCGTGATGCGAAAGTGCGGCCGAAAGAAGAACCACGGCAACCCTCCACTGTCAACGAGATTACGTCCACTTATGTCAGTAAAAAACTTTGATTGGTACAGAGTGGGCGGGTGCAAATTTGTTTCACCCGATAAAAAAAGCAGGAACCCGGCCGGGCGGGTGCAATTTGGTTTCACCCGATAAAAAAGCAGGAACCCGGGCCGGGTTCCTGCTTTACTATTTCCTGGAAATATATTACTGTATCACACCACAACCGATCCTTGAACCGGCGTTACCAGTTGGCTGCGTTTTGTAATCATCCACGCCACCATGAACGATCATTGCCTTGCCGAGGATGTTCATGTCAGGCTTGCCACCTAATGTCCACAGGTCGGTAGTTACCGTCAACGTTCCTTTTCCTTTCGCATCCAGTTTCACATTGCCGATATCACCACGATGGAACGGAGCCGTTCCCCATTTGCCATGGTCTTCCTTGGTTGGATTCCAGTGACCATGTGACATTTTACCATTATCGCCGCAATCGCCATGTTCATGCAGGTGAACTGCAACACTTTTACCGGCTTTCATCGGAACCATAATTTCCAGCACCATCTTCACCTTGCCATCAGCAGCTGTAAATTTAGCCATACCGGTCACTGCGGTATCCGGGTAAGTACCGGTAATATTAACCATTGCGGATTGCACCATCGGCACACCGGCAGTATCCATCGCGACCATCGTATCGCCTGCATTCATGGTTGGGCCCGACATGGATGAGTCCTTCATCGCCGACATCGAGTCATCCGTAGTTTTCGAGTCGGATTCGTTATTGCAGGCAGTTACCAGGAATGACGCAAGACCTGCAACCATAAATCCTTTTATGAGGCCGCTGAAATTGTTCTTTTTCATAATTATTGATTTGAGTTTTGTTTGGCAGATTATCCGCAAAAATCCTACCCGCTTTCAAAAAGGCCGGATTCGCAGGAAAGAAGGTGTTCAAGGGTACGAATGTCCCCAGAAGACAACTCAGCCTGGCGGGGATGAACATGGAAAAAACAGGCTATAAAAAAACAGGAACCCGTTGGTGGATTCCTGCTTCTGTTGTTGCGAGGGGGAGGATCGAACTCCCGACCTTCGGGTTATGAGCCCGACGAGCTACCGCTGCTCTACCTCGCGGCGCGAAGATACGGGCTATAAAAACATCAGCCAAATGATTTGAAAAAAAACAAGCATTTTTTCTTACTAACTCACTGGCTGTTACAATTATGCAACACCTGACCCGTGTAAAACAGGCAGGCCCGCCGGTTGTACACCGGCGGGCCTGCCTCAAAGTTTTTCTACTTAATCTTACGACTTACGCTGTACGCTGCTGGCACCACTTGTCTTGAGATCCCGGATTACACCGGTTCCTTTGTAATCAATATCACTTGCCCCGCTTGCGTTTACATTCAGCTCCTTGTTGACCGTTATTTTGATATCACTCGCCCCCGAAGCCTTTGCCGTGCAAAATTCGGTGATCAGGTCAAATCCCTTGAAACTGCTGGCACCGCTCGACTCAATGTCCAGCTGCCCAACGGTACCGCTCACCCCCATATCTGATGCCCCGCTCATATCCACTTCAAGCTTGGCAACATCCAGCTTGCCTTTCAGGTCACTTGCACCGGAAAGCACCAGTTTAAGGTCCTGCAGTTTGATGACTCCCTCGATGTATACATCGCAGGCGCCGCTGATATCCAGTTTGTTGATGTCTTTAAAAGAAATGTAGGCTTTCAGCTTCATTTTGCCGGTATTCCAGCCTTTGATCCCGTTGCCTGATTCAAACCAGATGCGCAGGGTCCCGCCGCTTACTTCGGTTTTGATATTCTCCAGGTATTTCGAATCGCTTGCGCTCACCGCAAGGGCCTCATCACCCTGACTGATATACACATCAAATGCGCTGGAAAGCTTGATGGCTGTAAAACCCCTGGCCTCACGGACCTGGGCATTCGGGTCACTGATCGTTTTCTGGGCATAACTGCCGGTCACGGCCAGGAGCACAACAAGGGAGAGTAATATTTTTTTCATAAACTGAATGGTTTATAGTGTTACGGATGGTGAAACTAAAAAGTTACAGTATTCCAAAAAAAATTACATTTGCGCCCAGCTCTTATGTATTGAAAGCTTTAAGCTTCAGCGTTTCCCGGGGTGTTTAAATTTTGATTTCCAGCATTTTGGCTGGGCCATCGTTTAATCTGAGATCATACCCGTTTAACCTGATCAGGGTAATGCCTGCGCAGGGAAGGAGGTCAGTTTATGCCCTTTCTCCAACAGCATTTCCCTCTCATTTTTAACCTTTAAACAAAGAAAAATGAAGAGGATTGCGTTAACCGGCTGTATTTTATTTACAGCCTTCGCCACCTTTGCTCAAACAGCAACAGACAGTATTTATGCGCTCACCCCGGTAGAGGTTCGCTCTATCCGCGCCGGTGAGAAGGCCCCGTTCGTCAAAACGAACCTCAGCAAGGCCGAAATCCGGAAACTTAACACCGGGCAGGACATCCCGTTCCTGCTCAACCTGCTGCCCTCCGTGGTGGTGAACTCCGATGCCGGTGCAGGCGTGGGTTACACCGGCCTTCGCATCAGGGGCACTGATGCCACCCGGATCAACATTACGGTAAACGGGATCCCGTTTAATGATGCGGAAAGCCAGGGCAGTTTTTTTGTCAATATGCCCGATCTCACTTCCTCGGTCAACAGCATCCAGGTACAACGCGGGGTGGGTACCTCCTCCAACGGAACCGGTGCGTTTGGTGCCACGGTCAGCCTATCCACCAATGAAGTGAACCGCCTTCCCTATGCCGAACTGAATAACAGTTATGGTTCATTCAACACCTGGAAGAACACGGTGAAGGCCGGCACTGGCCTGATCGACGGACACTTTACCCTCGATGCGCGCCTCAGCCGCATCTCGAGCGACGGGTATATTGACCGGGCCAGCAGTGACCTGCAGGCATTTTATCTTTCCGGCGCGTGGTTAACCAGCCGGTCAACATTACGGATGAATGTGTTTTCGGGAAAAGAAAAGACCTTCCAGGCATGGAACGGTATTCCGGAAGCAAAACTTTTCGGCGACAACGACGCTTTACTTGCGCATTACTACAATAACCTCGGGTCAATCTACCATACCCGCGAAGATTCGGTGAACCTGTTCAACGCCGGCAAAAACAAATACAACCTGCCACTGTACAAAAATGAAACGGACAACTACAGGCAGACCCATTACCAGTTGTTCTTTGATCACAAACTGAATGATCGGATCAGTGTGAACGTGGGTTCGTTCCTGACACGCGGACTGGGTTACTATGAGAATTATAAATACGGGGAAGACTTTGCAGACTATGGCCTGCCCAACCTGGTGATCGATGGGGAAACGATGACGTCGACCGACCTGGTTAGGCAGAAGTGGCTCGATAATTATTTTTACGGGCAAATAGCTTCGCTGCAATTCAAAACCGCTAAGGACCAGCTGGCCGTTGGCGGCGGATGGACCGTTTATGATGGTAACCACCATGGTGATGTGATCTGGGCCCGGTACGGATTCAACAAGGACCAGCGATACTACGACAACGACGCAAAAAAATCGGATGTAAATGTTTATGCCAAGTGGCAACACCAGCTTACCGATGCCTGGTCCTTCTTTGGTGACCTGCAATACCGCCAAGTAAAACACAACATGAACGGATTTGAAGATAACCCGTCACTCGGCATCAGCCGCAGGTTTGATTTTATCAATCCGAAAGCCGGTGTTACCTATTCAAAAAACGGGTGGCTGGGTTTTATCAGTTATGCCCAGGCCAACAAGGAACCCAACCGGGACGACTTTGAAGCCGGCCTCGTCAACCAGCCGAAAAAAGAGAGCCTGCATGACTTTGAAGGCTCCATTGAAAAAAAGTGGACACGCGCACAGCTTGGCGTTACCCTGTACTACATGCACTACAAGGACCAGCTGGTGCTGACCGGAAAGGTGAACGACGTGGGCGCATACACCCGGGTGAATGTGCCGGCCAGTTACCGTTCAGGCGTTGAACTGCAGGGGGCATACCGCATCAGCGACAAGGTGAATATCGCCGCGAATTTTGCGGTAAGCCGCAACAAGGTCAAGGCCTTTACCGAGTACCTGGACGAATATGACGCGTCCTTCGACTGGATCGGGCAGTACACGGTTGAACATAAAAACACCGACATCGCCTTCTCCCCGGCAACCACGGGTGCCGGCATACTGAATATCCTGCCTGTAAAAAATCTGGAACTCAGCCTCATCAGCAAGTATGTTGGTAAACAATACCTCGATAACACGCAGAGCGAAGGCAAAAAACTCGACCCGTTTTACACCCAGGATGTACGGATGATCTATACTTTTTACAAAAAACTATTTAATGAATGGTCAGTCAGTGCACAGGTAAATAATGTTTTTAATAAACATTACCAGCCCAATGGTTATACGTACGGGTATGTGTATGACGGATCGGTGGTTACGGAGAATTTTTATTTCCCGATGGCAGGGACCAATGTGATGTTCAGCGTGAATATAAAATTGTAGGGGATTAAAGTTTAATCCGGAAA
>SDZZ01000365.1 GCA_004173255.1 Chitinophagaceae bacterium
TGGTTCTCGAGCCGCTGGATGCGGAACCAGGTAAACAATACTATCCAGCAAAAGAGGGCGGAGTTCATCATCAGGTCACCGAGCGACTGCTGTATGATACTGGACCCGTAAATAGACGGATCAAATAGCTCAAACTGCCGCAGGTTCAGCACGGGGGGAAACAGGTAAATGAGTACCCGCAAAACCAGCAGCGTGACACCTAAAAAAGCAACTCCTTTCCACACGCGTTTAGCGGCAAGTGATTCAGCAATCAGGTGAATAAACAATAACATGAGCAGCAACCCGCCGAGCCTCAGGATAATTGTCAGCAGGCTGTTATAGGGTACGGCACCCGATGCTTTTTTGTCGAGGTAGTACAGCGTTTTGCCGGCAATTGATTTTACCGGGAACTCAGTCACTTTCTCACTGATCACTACCCGTTTGTCTGCATCAAGGCTGTACACAAACTGGTCGGGCAGGTAGTCGGTCTGCAGGAAGAACACCGATCGAACCGGGATCAGCGCGTAAACCATAATGGTATGGGGGCCTATCACCATTGACCGCTTGACCACCAGATAGTAGCCATTGGCCAGCTTCGCAAAATCTTCGAAGTCGCCCATGGAGTACGTGTTCTCCGGGGGCACTGCCAGCTGGTTGCTCCAGAAATTCATCGACAAAGTCCCGGAGTTGTTCACCGTGTAAATAAACAGCCCGTAACGTTTGGCAGTTATGCGGTCAAATTCCCCCGGTGTTTCACGGCTTTCCACCAGTTTGCGAAGCAACGAGGTATCGGCCAGCACCCGGTTGAAATCCGACTGCTGTTCATGGATGTATTTTTCCGCGCTGATCACTTCTTCAGCAACCGAGGAGCGATCGGAATAAAGTTTATTGTAAACAAAAGACAGGGTAAACAATGCAGCCGAAGCGACCAGCAACCCGATCTTCCAGGAAAGGCTATTTCTTATGATGGGATTCACTGATCCGGTTGTCTTTTTATTCTGTTCCAGATGGCATCCATTTCCTCCAGCGACATGGAGGCCATGTCCTTTCCTTCGGAGGAAGCAATCTTTTCCATCTGGGTGAAACGGTGGATGAACTTCTTATTGGTGCGCTCAAGCGCATTTTCGGCGTCCACGTGCAAAAACCGTGCGTAATTGATCATCGAAAACATCAGGTCACCAAACTCTTCTTCGACCCTCTCCTGCTGACCTGTGTCCACTACTTCCATCAGCTCGCGGGTCTCCTCTTCCACCTTTTCCCACACCTGCTCCTTGTTTTCCCATTCGAATCCCGTCTGTTTCGCCTTCTCCTGCAGGCGCATTGCCTTTACCATGGAGGGCAGTGACCGCGGCACCCCGGCAAGCACGGATGCTTTTCCTTCTTTAATTTTCAGTTTTTCCCAGTTGCGTTTCACATCCTCCTCGTTTTCAACTTTCACATCGCCGTAAATATGCGGATGCCGGCTGATCAGCTTTTCACAGATGCCGTTGATCATGTCGTCGAGGGTAAACCTGCCTTCTTCTGTCCCGATTTTTGAATAAAAAACAATATGAAGCAGCAGGTCACCCAGCTCCTCCTTTATCCCTTTCCAGTCAGAGTCGGTGATGGCATCGGCCAGCTCGAATGTTTCTTCGATGGTCATTTGCCGGAGGCTATGGATGGTCTGTTTCCGATCCCACGGGCATTTTTCCCTGAGTTCGTCCATAATGCCCACCAGCCGGGCAAAAGCAGAAGTACCTGTTGAATCCATATTACATGTGTTATACCTGGAAAATCGCGTAACCAAAGAAGATGGCGAAGAGGAATCCGAGACTTACCACGCAGAGGAAATTAAACAAAAGGAATTTAAAGATGGTTTTGAGCCAGCCCTGCCCGTAAAAATTGCGGAAGGCTTTCAATGTATAACCGACGCCATAGATGAGCATGGCCCCGATCACGAACGAAACCCATACAGAATCCAGTTTCGACAACAACATCAGGAGCATGGTGAGGATGAAGGTGAAAATGTACAGGTGGATCAGGAAGATGGCGTGATCGGCAAAATAAAATTGTTTGCGCCTGCGTACATACAGCAGGTACAGGAAAAATCCATAAAGCGGTAACGAGATAAATAGCATGGCCGGCAGGGTGTGCAGGAACTTGTTGAGGATTTCTGCGGTCAGCTTACCCTCTTCCCCGGGATAACGGTCATTGATGTCGAGCCCCTTGCGGATCATCAGTTTTTTCATCCAGCCATCCTTCTGCGCGGCAGGTAAGGATGCCTGTACCGAATCATATTGTTTCAATGTTTTATAATCCTTGCTTTCAGCGAGATCGAAGGCTGAACGCACCCGCCGCTTTTTTGGTTTGTCAGTAGAGTCCGCCGGCAGGAACATCTCCATTGCCTCTTTGATATCCATTGAATCTTCATGGGTAACGGCATTCTTATAGGCTTCGTTGCCATAGGTTCTCACCTGCTTGTCGGCCCAGGGGTTGCCGCTTCGCCCGCCGAAAGTGTTTTCTTTTACATTGAACAGCGAGAAGAACACCAGGAAGAAAAGAGCCGACGTGAACACGTACATGCGGATTGGATGCAGGAAGCTATGCCGTTTACCCGAAATGTACTGCCTGCTGAGGAAACCGGGTTTAGTTGCCAGGATGCCTACTGTTTTGAAAAACTTGCCATCGAAATGGGTGATATCACTGAAAAAGTGATTGACCATGCCGAAGAAAGTCTCGTGGGGTTCAATGTTTTCCTGGCCGCAGGACTGGCAAAAGCGCCCCTCTACCATCGTTCCGCAATTCAAACAATTTTTCTCAGTTCTTTCCCGGCCGTGCGACATTTGTTTTTTTGCTAAAATAAGTACAATTCAAGCATTTCAATGGGGGTATTTGACTCATTGGTTGTCATTCTGTTCCGCAACGAAATTTACCATCACTTTTCCCGTTACTGGTGAATTGAACTACTTTTGCGGACATAACCCTTGTATCCACATGAAATATTTAATCCTGAGTTTTTTAATCCTGGCTTTTGCAGATGCTGAGGCCCAGTTTTATTATAATGACCTGGAAAATGCAAAAACGCTGTCGGCCCGGGCGAAAGCATTGTTTGGCCAGAAAGTAAAAACGGTGACAGCCACCGGTTATGATCCCCAGGGCGCAAAAACCAGCGATTTCACAGAAATCCAGGACGTAAACCCGACCGACCATTCATTCCGGGTCAGCACCCGCAACGGCATGCAGGTCAGCAGGGTTACCTATAATTTCGATGCACAATCCAACCTGGTCAGTATAACTGATAAATCGGCCGGATTCAGTACAGTCACTTCGTATGTGTACAATGCAGCCGGCCAGCTGACCAGCATTAAAACCACGGTCACCGATTCCCTCAACGATTTCAGCCAGGTGGATGACCATCAATATATGTGGAACCCAACCGGCAAACCCGAAAAACTGTGGCGGATCCTGAACGGGCGCGACACATCCGAGTACCGGTTTACACTCGATGAAAAAGGGAACGTGACCGGGGAACAGCTATTCAGGCGCAACGTGGGTTTTGATCAGGTCTATTATTATTACAACGATGACAACCAGCTGACCGATGTGGTGCGGTATGATAAAAAAACCAGGAGACTGCTTCCCGATTTTATGTTTGAATATGATGACCAGGGTCGCGTGATCCAGCAGATCTCGACATTGTCTGCCACTACCAAAACTTACCTGATCTGGCGTTATCTTTTTAATGACAAAGGCCTTAAGACCAAAGAGGCTTTGTACGATAAACAAAAAGAGCTGAGGGGACGGATAGAATACGCCTACGTTTTCTACCCTTGAGCCTGTCCTGAACACCATTCACCGATTTGCGGTCCTCACCAGTCCGCCCCCAGGTTATCTTGCCGCATCCTGTCATCGCGGAGCAATCGCAGTGGAGCCCGTTCAGGGTAACAACACCTGTCATTGCGCAGCGAAGATGTTTTTTGGCAGAGCGATCTCATAGCGAGGCTGTGCTCCAGGGTAATAAGTGTGTGTCATTGTGCAGCGAACCTGTCACCACCAGGCGAACCCATAGGGAGAACCTTCCAGGGTAACAAGTCCCTTGGGCAACGAACGGCGAACCATTAAAAAATCACGACAACTGTAAAAAATATATGTACAAATCACTCTTCTTCCTTCTCGCAATCCTTTCAGGCGGGTTGGTGTTTTCACAAAGCAGGTTCACGGTAAGCGGCACCATCAAATCAAAAGCAAAAGGGGAAACGCTGATCGGCGCCAGCATCCGCGCGGGATCCGGCGGAACGTTTACCAACGAGTATGGATTTTATTCCCTCACCCTGCCCCAGGGAAAACATACGCTGGAGATCAGCGGGGTCGGACTACAGCCAAAGACCATCGACATCGACCTTACTGCCGACACACGGATCAACGTGCAGCTGGAAGATGAAGTAAAAGACCTTGAAGGAGTGGTAGTCAGCTCCCAGCCACGCGGCCGCAGCATCAGCAGCGCGCAGATGGGAGTGGAAAAACTCTCTACCAAAGACATCCGCAACATACCGGTATTGCTGGGTGAACGGGATATCCTCAAAACACTCCAGTTGCTGCCCGGGGTGAAATCTGCCGGCGACGGCAACAGCGGGTTTTATGT
>SDZZ01000366.1 GCA_004173255.1 Chitinophagaceae bacterium
GATCTGGTTTTCCTCAATGCTGGTGGGTGTGTATGCAAAAATTCCAAGCGTGATTCCATAGGAAGCCGGAGCGGAAAATGGAGTGAGAAGGAGCCGGGACAGGAAGAGTTTTTTCAGTCGTGGGTCTGCATATTCCAACGTAATACCCTGGGTATAATACCGGTCGGTCTTGGTGAAGTAGTCATTGTCGTAGTGCAGCCGGATATAATGGTCGTTACCTGCATTCCGGAAAGTGGACAGGTTTTCGATCCGCTGCGCGGCCGCGAAAAGCGATAGGGCTACAAAAAATACACAAATTGAAATCCTGAGCATACTACCATATACGGTGACGCGCGGACAACGGGATGTTGCCGGGGGACAAATCCGGACGGAAATATAAATGGCCTGATTGGGGTATCCGGATTGTCATCCCAACCGCCTATCTTCAGGCCAATGCTCAAGCCACTCTTTGTCTTTTATTCGATCATTGTACTGTCCGGTTGTGGCCGGAAGCCCGCCTCATTGGAAATGCCGGCTGACTGGCTTAATCAGGCTGCCGTCTTCCTGACCTATACCGGCAACCCGGATGATGCTAAAACCACTGGCAAAGTCATGGCCGTGTGCGACCAGCTGATTGAGCAGGTAGCACCGCATCTCCGAATGTATATCCTGGTAAATGAAGAATGGAACCTGGACTCAATGATGAGGGTATTTACAAAAAAGCAGTACAACATCAGCAACATCCAACTGGTGCCGGTTAAAAACCTGTTTGACATGGGTGTGGTGCGTGACTATGGCCCAATCATCGTAAAGGACAAGGAGGGCCGGAGGAAGATGATGCGCTTTGAATGGAACTATGTTGGGGCAGATTTTATTCATCCTGACACTGCCTGGGAGCGGTATCAGACGCGGACAAGGGATCAGTATTTTACCCAGATCGGTAAACTGCTCGATATGGAAGTGGTTCGCAGTCCACTGGTACTGGAAGGCGGGGAAATTGAAACAAACGGCGCAGGAACTGCTTTGATCGTGGACTCGTTTAATAACAGGCGCAATCCTTTTTTCACGACTCACGCTGTCGATAGCCTGCTGGAGCTCTCCCTTGGTATTACAAATGTGATCCACCTGCGGGAGGGTGTGGCAGAGGACCCTCCACCATGGCAGTCGAGGATCAGCGGTAATATTTACGGGTACGGCGTAGGCGGGCACGTGGATGAATTTGCCAGGTTTGTAAACAGGAACACCATCCTGCTTGCGATGCCTGCAAAGGAAGAAACACTCAATGACCCCATAAAAAAAATTACCTATGAAAGGATGCAGGTGAACTACCAGATCCTTTCTGCAGCAAGAGACCAGGATGGCCAGCCATTCACGATTATAGAAGTGCCGCTGCCGGATGTGATACCGGAAGAAATCCGGATAGATACGACGGATAGGTCGCACCCCGGTCGCTTCATCCGGTCAGATTACCCGGATCTTAAACAAGGTGATACAGTACGTTTCCTTCCAGCAGTCAGTTACCTGAATTATATAATCCTGAACGACCTCGTGATCATTCCCAAATATAATCGGGCTGGTGGCCCGGCATCATCGGGTCAAAAAGACGAGCAAGTAAAGAGAATTTTCACGCGGTTATTCCCGGCTAAAAAAATTATCCAGCTGGACCCCACCGGGTTGAATTATGTAGGTGGCGGGTTTCATTGCTGGACGCAGCAGGTGCCGGTGAAATGACTTGCCTGATTCAAATGTTGACTATCTACCGCCCAACCGCCTGACCCCTATCGCAAACCTGACCCGTCCAACAAACCAAAATTGAACTCTACAACAAACCGGGGCTTGCCAGGAGCAACGACATTTGCATTCTAAACTTACTTCAATATGCAAAACGATATTATACTGGTGACAGGCGGATCAGGGTTTGTCGGTGTCCATACTATTCTTCAATTGTTACAGCAGGGTTATAAAGTGCGAACAACGGTTCGCTCCATTTCCAAAAGGGAAGACATCATAGCAGCACTGCAAACAGGAGGAATCGGGAATTTTGATAACCTGAGTTTCTTTGAGGCAGACCTCCTTTCCGATAAGGGATGGCCGGAAGCAACTGCAGGTGTAAAGTATGTACTCCATGTGGCTTCCCCTTTTCCCCTCGCACAACCGGAAGATGAAAACGAACTGATCATCCCCGCCCGGGATGGATCACTCCGCGTGCTGCGTGCATCGCTGGATGCCGGCGTGAAAAGGGTTGTACTGACCTCTTCCTTCGCTGCCGTAGGGTATGGTGAAACGAAACCAGGGTACACCTGGTCAGAAAAGGACTGGACCAATGAAAACGCGCCGATCATGCCGTACATCAAATCCAAAACCATCGCTGAAAGAGCGGCCTGGGATTTTATTAAAAAGGAAGGTGGGCAGATGGAACTCAGTGTGATCAATCCCGTCGGCATCTTTGGGCCCAAACTGGGAACCATTGCGTCGGCATCTATTAAAGGGGTGATTGAGCCATTAATCAACGGACAGATTTCTGAAAACCCCGCTTTTACATTTGGCATTGTCGATGTGCGGGATGTGGCATCCCTTCACATCACTGCAATGACTCATCCTGGCGCCGCGGGCGAGCGATTCCTTGCTGTATCGGGGCATTCGAAATCGTTCGCAGATGTGGCTGAGCTGATCACGAAAGAACGCCCTGGAAAAGCAGCCGCTATCAAAATACTTCAACCACTGGCAGAGGGTCTTTACGTCAGCATCTCAAACGAAAAAGCAACCAGCGTACTTGGATGGCATCCACGTAGCCCGGAGGAGGCGATCCTTGCAAGCGTGGATAGTCTTTGAAAAACGGTAAATTGCAACTATTCAACTCCGGCATTTGCAAAATAAAGCACTACAGTCCTGTCACCTGGGCCCCGATATTTCCCCGGAACAATTTATTCCCGAGCATTTTTTTATCTGCCTCCTTCGTGGGTCGATGAAAGCGTATGATGGAAATAAAGTTTATAATGTCCAACCCGGCACTTTTTACATTGCCAGGAAAAATCACCTGGTCCGTTATACCAAATACAAAGAAGATGGTCAGTTCCAGAAGATCATAATCACCCTGGATGAAAAATTCCTGCGGAGTTTCAATCAGCGTCATCCGGTGCCGGTGTCTCCGCAACATTTGGGTGATTCGTTCATTGTGCTGGAGGAAAACCCGGTTTATAACGCATTCATCAAATCCCTGGAACCCTACTATTCGAACGAAGACAGCATCGATGATACGTTTGCGGATCTCAAACGGGAGGAGCTGCTGCTGATCATCACGAGGTATAACCCGGAACTGACCAATATCCTGTTTGATTTTGGTGCGCCGGAAAAACTCAACCTGGAGGAGTTTATGAACAAAAATTTCAGGTTCAACGTAAGCCTCGAACGTTTTGCGTTTCTTACCGGCCGGAGTTTGTCCTCGTTTAAGCGGGACTTCCAGAAGACATTTGGAATAAGTCCCGGCGCCTGGCTGAAAAAGAAACGGCTCGAAGAAGCTTATTTCCTTATCTCCAGCAACCAGCAAAAACCAAGCGATGTTTACCTGGAAGTTGGTTTTGAAGACCTCTCCCATTTTTCGTTTGTATTCAAAAAAGAATTCGGGAAAGCTCCAAGTGAGCTACTGGCTGCATCGTGAGCCCGAAAACAAGGGCTGTCGGCCAAACCATCGCAGCAGAATCATATTAAATTTCTTTTGCAGGCCTTCGGAAATAGTCTACCTTCTTATCCTAAACCTTACCAGATGCCTGCTCCCTCAACCATGGATGCTTTCCAATCGGAAGGTACCAACCCCACTGCCCCGTTTAGTCTCAAGCTCCATCGCGGCGATGGCATGACGCTGCTTGGGATGAACTGGCGGGAACCTAAACCACCGAAAGATTTGGTGGGTTTTGCGATTGAGTACAAGGAGCCGGATGGATCAAAATTTTACCCGCTTAAAAACCGGCTCACGTTTGCTGAGCAGGTAACATCCCGTGATGCCAATAAATTTTCATCGTTGCTCTCTCCTTTCCAGAAGTTCCGCTGGGTGCATTTCCCCAGGAATGCGGAAATGAAAGGTGAATTCACTTACCGGGTTACCCCGGTCTTTATGAACAGTGCCGGCGAGCTCAACTATGGCGAACAACAAACTGCTGGCATCGTGCTGCAACGGGAAACCTACAATGGCCAGCTGAACGTCACCTTCACCCGGGGCTTTGTGGCATCGCAGGCTTTTGTGGATTTTTATGAATCAGCCGGCCCGGTGTCTACCTTACTTCCCGCGAAATCAAATGAGGGTCTCACGTTTAAACCAACCCATCCCAAAACAAAGGAAGCCCTGGCCTGGATGGGGTTCGAAGCGCGTCATGCGATACTTGAAGTACTGGATAAAGCCATCGCCGATACCACTGCATCCGTATCGGTGGTCGCCTATGATCTGAGCGAACCGGAGGTGGTATCGCGACTCGTCAAACTAAAAAAACGCCTGCGGATCATTATTGATGACTCTGATGACCACGGTGAAGAAGAGTCCGGCGAATCACAGGCAGAGAAAAAACTGGTGCGGTCTGCCGGACGGGACAATGTCAAACGCCAGCAC
>SDZZ01000367.1 GCA_004173255.1 Chitinophagaceae bacterium
TCTTCCGCCCCGCAGTATTCATAGTTACTGTTACCGCCGTTTGCATAAGTGTGGTGGGTAACCATGGTTGACCAGAAGAATGAGGCGATAACCTCTTCGCGGTTATTACCGGTCAGTTCAAACTGCCGCGCTGCACCAATTGCTTTTGGCACCTGGGTATTGGAATGTTTGCCAGGCAGGGGGTCAATCATTTTTGACAGCGGTTCCATCACAAACTGGTCGTAAAACTTGTAGGATAGTTGCAGGTATTTTTCGTCCCCTGTTATTGCGTAAATGTTGGCCAGTACATCGTTCATGCCACCGTACTCACATTGCAGCATTTTATTCCGTTGTTCATCGGTCAGGTGATTGATGGTGTTGTATGTCCAGTCTGCCATACCCTTTGCTTCGTCAAGGGCCTTCTGGCTATTGCAATACAGGTATACGTCGACCAGGCCGGCCATCACCTTATGCACCGTATACCAGGGTGACCATCCGCCATTGAGATCGAAGCCACCGGATTTTATTTCCCCGCGGCTCAGTTTGCCAAACAGTGAATCTTCATTTGGGATAGCGCCGATGTAGCCGGATTTGCGGGCGTCCTGGCAACGCCCGAGTTCAGTTATGAGGTAGCTGGTTCTCGAACTGAATTGGGTGTCGCCCGTGGATGCGTACATCATGGCGCAGGCGGAAAGATAGTGGCCAAGGGTATGGCCCGACAATCCATCGCTTTCCCACCCACCATACACGGAGTCCCTGACAGGCAGCCCGGCATTTTTGTAAAACCGGTACAATAGGCGGTCGGGGCTGATGCTGAGCAGGTAGGCCGCATCCTTTTGCATTGCATGATAGAATGGGCTTCCGGGTTTGAGTTGTACATCGGCAAGGTTGAATGCATACGCTTTCAGTGGAACCGCAAAGTTGATTTTTATTTTGTCGTTGTCTTTTTCAGGGACATAGTTTTGCGCCTGCAATGCAGTGGTGAAAAGGACCAGGAAAAAAAGAAGTATGTCCCGCATGTTTTGATTTAATCAGTTATCAATATCTACAGCACCTGGAATCCGTAAGCATATGGATCGTCCTCCGCTATTTTGATGGTATTATATCCATACACTTTCGCCCATCCTTCAATACTGGGTACAATTGCCGGGCGGTCACCCAGCATGGTCTCTTCCTCGATGCGACCGGTGAATTTTGAACCAATAATACTTTCATGGACAAACAGGTCTCCCTTTTTCAGCAGGCCTTTGGCATACCATTGGGCCATCCGGGCGGAGGTACCGGTGCCGCAGGGTGAACGGTCGATCGCTTTGTCCCCATAAAACACCGCGTTGCGCGCTGTGGCATCCGGTGAGATGGTTTTACCTGCCCACAGCAGGTGGCTGAGTCCAGTGATATGTTCATTTTCGGGATGGACAAATGTATAGTTTTCGTTGAGCAGTTTGCGGCAAACGCGGCTCCAGCCGATGAGCTGGTCAGCCGTGTAGTTTTCCAGTCCGCCGAAATTCTCCTGCGGATCAACGATCGCATAAAAATTACCACCATAGGCCACATCCACCGTCAGCATTCCGAGGTCGGGGCATTGTACCTGCAGGCCTTCTGCATATAAAAAGGATTTCACGTTGGTCAGCCGGACCCAGTTCACTCTTTTGCCTTCCTGGCCGTATTCGACGAGTACCAGTCCGGCCGGTGTTTCCAGACGAAGCCGGCCTGGTGTTTTGGGAATGATCAATCCTTCTTCAATGGCGATGGTTACCGTCCCGATGGTGCCATGGCCGCACATGGGAAGGCATCCGCTGGTTTCAATAAATAAGACACCGCAGTCGTTCAGGGGGTCGGACGGCGGATACAGGATGCTGCCGCTCATCATATCATGACCACGGGGCTCAAACATAAGTCCCTTGCGGATCCAGTCAAACTCCGCGAGGAAATGAAGGCGTTTTTCCATCATATTGTTGCCTTTCAGGAACGGCCCGCCACCGGCAACTACGCGTACGGGGTTGCCACAGGTGTGCGCATCGATACAGAAGAATGTTTTATCAGGCATTTTCCAGGGATGGGAGTGAATGGAATACCGGCAACTCCGGCCGGGTTGCGAGGGCAGTATCAATAATGCGGAGCACCGATTCCCGCTCGGCACCATGTAATGCTAACCGGGGAGCACGGACGTATTCGGTACAGAGCCCGGTTTTTGATGCAGCGAGTTTGATATTCTGGACCAGTTTGGGATGGATGTCCAGTTCGAGCAAAGGCATGAACCAGCTGTAAATCTTCAGCGCCTCTTCATAACGACCGGTCTTTGCCAGTCGGTAAATAGCAGCTGTTTCTGCGGGGAATGCATCAACCAGACCCCCGACAATACCATCGGCCCCCAGCATCAGTTCTTCGAGGAACAGGGTATCCACCCCGCAGAGGATGCTGAAACGTTTGCCGAAGGCGGACCTCATGCGGACAATATTGGTTACATCGCGGGTCGACTCCTTCACTGCCTGGATGGTTGGCACCTTTGCCAGTTCTTCGAACATATCGAGTGTAACTTCAATTTTATAATCGACCGGGTTATTATAGATCATTACCGGCAGAGATGTGTTGGCTGCAATGGTTTTGAACCAGGTAACCGTTTCGTGACTGTCGGCTTTGTAACGCATGGGCGGCAGGACCATCAGGCCATCTGCGCCGTTTTCTTCTGCATCCTGTGCCAGGGCAATGGCATCACGGGTCGACTGTTCGGCAATATTCATCACAACCGGTACACGCCCTTCCATGATCTGCACTGCATACCGGAGCAGTTCCAGTTTTTCCTGGCTCTGTAATGTGCTTACTTCACCCAGTGAACCGGCGAGTATAAGTCCGCCGGCACCGGCCTCCACCTGCGCAAGGGCATTTGTCCGGAACATGTCAAGGTCGATTGTGTCGCCGGCGGTAAATGGGGTCAGCATGGCAGGGAATACGCCTTGCCAGGAAATTTTCTTCATAAATTTTGTTTAGAGGTGTTGGTTCCGAAATTAGGCGGTTCCCATGGGGCCGGCAGTCACACGATTGACCGGTAGTAACCGGATTTTAACCAGTTCGGATTGTTTGACCCATATCCTATCCGGGTCAGAACCAGTTCATCATTTTAGCGTAATTTCATGCGGATGATTAATTTGTTTGCACGCCCCGAACCCATTCCACGATGCGCCGGAAAATAGCTCCCGACAAATGGCGCCATTTAATTGTAGGTATCCTGATGGGGGCATTCCTCCAGGTTGCGCTGCTGTGGCTTATTCCAGGTCACCCATACCTGGCAACTGCCGCTGCCCTGTTTGCGGTGGTGGGCATCAGTTATGGCTTTGAACTTTTTTCAAAATTTACCGGGAAAGGGGTTTATGAAATAGCAGACGCGGTATTCTCCATTGCTGGCGGTGTGTTGGGAATGTTGCTTGCTGCGGGCGGACTTGCCGTTGTCGGCTAGGCCGGTGCCAGGCGGTGCTCCACATTGCAGCACGGCCGTTTCATCGTCGTCGTTTCATCGCTTTCTTTTCACTATTGTCATCCTTGCCTTACATACGTCAATCCACTACATGATCATCCCCGATACTTGTACCCGCTCAGTATAAATTTCACTGTTTCATCGATAGCAGCCGCGGCCCTGGGATGGGCAGCCGACCATAATCCACCAAGATGGTCCTCATCAGGGATATTGAAAATTTTAGCAGTGGACGACATCCTGATCTTTTGATAAATCGCATCGCCATGGGGCTTCAATTCATCTTTCCCGCAGGTGATTATGAGCGTTGGCGGAAAGTCACTGAAATCTGTGGCTGTTATTGGTGATATGAGTGAATCATCTGCGCTTTGACCCTGCAGGTACCAGTTGGTCACCAATCCGTACAAACCTTCACCCGGCGTGCGAAGGTCAACGGCCGGATTAATGAGGCAGATCGCTTGTACACCAAGGTTCTTTTTCATGTCAACCGCGAGGGAAGTAACAAACAGACCACCGCCGCTATCGCCCAGCAGCACAATGTCCGCAGCATTACCATGGATCTTCACTGCATTTTTTTTGATCCAGTCGAGCACGGTTTTACAGTCGTTGATCCCCGCCGGGTACGGGAACTCAGGGGGCTTGCGATAATCGACGGCAACCACCACCGAATGCGTACGCACTGCCAGTTCGGCCGAAATATTTTCATGCGTGTCGAGATCTCCTGCAACCAGCGCGCCGCCGTGTATATTATATATGATTCGTAGTCCTTTTTTACTATCCGGATAATAAATGCGCACCGGAATTGAATCGGTGCCATTCCACACCCTGGTATTTTCGATCATGTACAGCTTCGCCGGGCTGATATTGAAACTTTTAATTTCCCCGGCAATCGCCTGGCGGACCTGGGCAGCAGTGGGTGCACCATCCTGTGCCAGCACCTGCTGGCAGCCGGCCAGCAGTATCGCAAAAAATAAAACTCTCATCGGATCTGTGTTTTAAGACTGGTTATAATAGCCCGATGAATTTACTTATAAATCGGCGATAACCGCGCGTTTGTATCCTGGCGGGTTTTTTCAATAGCATACGCCGCACTGGTACCACGTGCGGCATTTTGTATTCAGGCCTGGCT
>SDZZ01000368.1 GCA_004173255.1 Chitinophagaceae bacterium
CACAGATCCCGGTTATTGCTACAGGTGCCAGGATGCCGGACTTCAGGCTGCCTGTATACAACGGGAGTGTAATGGATACGTTGTCGTTCAACGACCTGAAAGACAAAGTGGTGCTGGTTGAGTTCTGGTTTAAGTCCTGCGGCCCGTGCATAAAGGCGATGCCGAAATACAACGCCCTGCAGGATAAATATAAAGACCAGGGTTTTGAACTGGTTACTGTTAACCTGGAAGATCCAGTCGAAGACCTTGACTTTTTCTATAAAAAATATCCCCCGCATTATCGCATGTTATACCAGGGGCTTGCTCTGTTTAACAGTCTTGGTTTTGAAGGTTGCCCTTCGTCGGTACTGGTAGACCGGTCAGGCAAAGTGGTAAAAACTTTTTATGGGTACGACGAAGAAGCGGTTGGTGAAAGCATTGCATCCCTTTTGTAAAGGGTGACTCCAGTCTCATTAAGGCACATCAATCACAATGCGATTGTACCAGATCATTTGCTGGTCGCCTCCTTCAGCAAATTTGCCAAGCAGGAAAGCCTTGTCAAATCCGGGCCGGTATTCTTTTTTTACCCCGTTAATTATTACGGTTACCGGCTGGTCGGGGTTCACCATTCCATAACCCAGCAGGATCTCGAATTTTTTCACCAGGCTGGTGTTGACGGTAAACTGGTTGTTGCGGTAGCTGGCTTGTACCCGGCCGCCGCGGACGGACCCATAATATTTTCTTTTTTCAGTGCCTGACTTAATGGTTACATCGGCATTGCTGTGCCAGGCGGCCGGTTTTTTACCAGGGTCATTCTCCAGGATGCTGATCCAGTAAGCCCTGCCGTTATTTGCCGGATCATTACTTTCCCATGAAATGGAGTCGGGAAAAACAATCCGGTTGCTGGCTGCAAGATCGGCATTGGCATTGGGCAGGTCCATTTTCAGGTGTTTGTCAAAATGTTCGAACCCGTCGTATAACCGGTATACCGGGTGCACATTGATCGCATTCAGCGTGTCAACCACCGCGTCCATCACAGCTACCGGTCTCAGTGCATCGAGACTTGAGTGCACAAAATACAGGTGTTTGTACTGAAGGTTTTCGAGATGGATGTCTTCGACAAAAAGCTGCAGTGCCATCGTGTTGTAGCAGTAGTAACCCGCAAAAAGGGTGGGTTTGTAAAGGGCCAGGCAAAAAGCCCCGTCGGCCCCGTCCGAATGACCCATGGCATATACTTTATCCGGATCGATCGGCAATCGTGCCTTGAGGTGGATCACCAGTTGTTCGAGTACATTAAATGTCCGGTTCGTTTTTCCCATGGCAGGCGACACCACCCAGTTGAATCCATTGGTTTTATCCGCATACGGTGTAATCAGGATAAAACCCTTTTTCCGGAAATAACTGATGAACAGGTCACCCGTATCGGTCCTTATTTCGGGCGAATCCCAGCGCGAACCACCTACCGCCCCATGCAGGTACAGGATGGTGGGGTAGCTGGTGCCGTCCACATACCCGTCCGGCAGGAAAATCCTCACCGGCATGGTCTTTTTTGCACCGCCATCTGTGTAAGACGCATTCACCAGGAACGACGGCTGTTCTGTTTTCCAGCGGTTTTGTGGAGGCATTTTGGCCAGGCCCTGGACGAGTGCGGCGCCGTTGAGGGAAGCTGTTTTTGCAGCAAGTTGGGAAGAGTCAAGCGGGGTGCGGTCCAGGTTGACCGAAAGTATTTTTTCTTTTCCTGGCTGCTGGCTACCTGCCTGGATTGCAAGGCACAGGACTAAAATGGCAAAAACAAGTCTCATTGGCCAAAAATAAGCAGAACACCCTGCTTTTTTCGGGTATCGTAAACCATTCGGGCCGCATTTTTCTACATTCGCGTCCGAACCCGGCCGTGCTGTCCTTTTTTGGGCAAATCGGCCTAAACTTCTACCATGAAATATATTTTTTCAATAATACTTTCCGGGATGATCCTGCTGGCGCAGGCCCAGCAGTCCAACAAACTCCTTGACGGCGCATTCTGGAAAACCAACCCGGCTGCAGATGCCATCAAAGCCGAAGTGGCAAACGGTGCCAACCCGGCCGAACTGAATGGAAATTCATTTGATCCGGTGGTAATGGCAATTAATGCCGGGGTAGCAAACGACGGCATACTTTACCTGCTGGAACAAAAAGGCAACGATGTAAACAAGATGACACATGACAGCCGCACCTACCTGCACTGGTCGGCCAGCAAGGGTAACGTAGCCATCATAAAATACCTGCTCGATAAAGGGGCCAGGACGGATGTCACAGACAGTCACGGCATGACACCGTTAAACTTTGCCGTCGGCGCGGGCCAGCCAAACCTCGAAGTATATGACCTGCTGATCGGCAAGGGTGCGAAAGTAAAAACAGATCTCAATAGTGACGGTGCGAATGCCTTGTTGCTCGGCATTGGCAATGATCCCGATTTTAAACTGACAGAATATTTTATTTCAAAGGGGCTTGACCTCAAAAGCAAAGACGCAACTGGCAACACAGCTTTTGATTATGCCGCGCGCTCGGGCAATATCAAAGTGATGAACCTGCTGTTGTCAAAAGGCGTGAAACCAACGCAGAATGCCATGATCATGGCCAGCCAGGGTACGCGCCGTGGCGCCAATGGCATCGCGGTGTTCAAATACCTTGACAGCCTGGGAGTGAAGCCCACAGCCACTTCCGCTACAGGTGAAAATGTATTGCATTCCACTGTTCGCCGGCCGGGGCAGGCGGAACTGGTAAAATATTTTTTATCTGAATCAGTAAATGCCAACCAGGCCGATAATGAAGGCAACACCCCGTTTATGTATGCTGCGGCATCGGGCAAAGACACGGTTGTGCTCAACCTGTTGCTGACCAAAGTCAAAAACATTAACCAGGTCAATAAAAAAGGAATGTCCGCGCTGGCCATGGCAATGAGGAGTAACACGGTACCGATGATCGAATACCTGCTATCCAAAGGTGCGGATCTCCAGGTCACCGATGCGGAAGGCAACAACGTGGTTTATTATGTGATGCAATCCTACAGCCCGCGGAGTGCGGAAGAGTTCGACGCAAAAATAAAATTGCTTGCAGGCAAGGGAATCGACTTCACTGCACCGCAGAAAGATGGCAGTACGCTTTACCATCTTGCTGTGGCAAAGAACGACCTGGTACTGTTGAAAAAAATTGAACCACTGCATGCGGACGTAAACGCGAAAAATAAGGAAGGGCTGACTCCGTTGCACAAGGCCGCGATGATAGCAAAAGACGACAGTATCCTGAAATACCTGCTGTCGATCGGCGCCAGACGCGAACTGACTACCAGTTTCAGTGAAACCGCATTTGACCTGAGCCAGGAAAATGAATACCTCCACACACGCAACATTTCCACCGATTTCCTAAAATAAGTACATGAAGACGATCGCAAAAATTTCCCTGGTACTCGTTGTATTTGCAGCCATGTCATTTGCCCCGGCAAACAAACCTGCTGCCAGCAAATACAAGTGTATGATCCAGATGACCAATTACATGGGCGAAGGTGCTTACATTGTGGTATCGCTGATAGATGGCAAAGGTGCTTACGAGAAAACCCTGTATGTAATGGGGTCTGATAAAAAATGGTATCCGAACCTGAAGGAATGGCACAAGGCATTTTCAAAGAAGCCCTCCAATATCAGTGCAACTACCGGCGCCTCCGTAGCAAGTGGTGACCGCAGCGTAACAGTGCTGGAGATAGATGATGCGAAAATCAACGCCGGTTATAAGCTCCGTTTTGAAACAAGCGTGGAGGACAAGGAATACCATGTGAAAGACCTGGAAGTCCCGTTGACCACAGAGGCTTTGTCGGGCAAAACAGAAGGAACCGGTTATATCCGGTACGTACGGCTGAGCCCGAATAAATAATTAACGATGACGATTTCTGTATGGAGATACAGCCCATCTCGCGTTGGCCGTATCTTCTTTTCTTTTTATACTACTGGCGGCAGTAACCGGCATCATCCTTTCAGTTGAACCGGTGACACAAAAATTTCCGTCTTACCGGCCGGATGGCCTCGACACGATGAGCCTCTCCACCGTGTTACCCGTTCTTAACAGCCAGTACGATGAAATCACCGAATTGAAAGTGGATGTCAACGGATTTGTCACTGTCGATGGTATCGATGCTGATGGTAATACGGTACTGGCCTATGTGGATCCGCTGAACGGAAAGGTATTGGGTGAGCCAAAAAGGAAATCCGATTTTTTCCAGTGGGTCACGTCACTCCACCGGTCGTTGTTCCTGCATGAAACGGGGAGGTTTTTTGTCGGGCTGACCGCCTTCCTGCTGTTGCTCATTGCTATTTCCGGTACCATCCTGGTCATCCAGCGCCAGCGGGGTTTGCGGAGGTTCTTTACTAAAATAATAAAAGAAGATTGGGCGCAATATTATCACGTGGTACTTGGCCGGCTGTCATTGATTCCGATCATACTCATTGCCCTGACCGGTAGCTGGCTTTCAGTTGTAAGGTTTGGGTTGATCGCTGAAAAAAAGATCTCCCATAACGTGGTCGCCGATGGTGGAACAATGCAGGTCAGGAAAAGACCGGCGGATTTTCCCGCATTCAGGAATATCCAATTATCCAGCGTGCAGTCGGTGGAGTACCCGTTTTCTGATGATCCGGAGGATTATTATACACTGAAACTGGATGACCGCGAGTTGCTGGTTGACCAGTTTACCGGGGAGAAAATCAGCGAGGTGTTTTACCCCTCCACGGTGCTGCTGACTAACCTCAGCCTCGACCTGCATACCGGGCGACGCAGCATCCTCTGGTCTATTGTGCTTGCTATTGCCTGCATCAATATCCTGTTTTTTATCTGGTCTGGTTTTGTAATTGCGTTTAAACGCACGCGGAATAAAATCCGGAACAAATTCAAAGCTGGTGACAGCCGTTTTATTATCCTTGTTGGATCGGAAAACGGAACTACCCTTCGGTTTGCCATTGCGGTGCAGCAGCAACTGATCAGCCATGGACAAAAAGTATTTATCACGCAGCTGGATAACTATACCGTGTTTCCCAAAGCGGAGCACCTGCTGGTGCTTACCTCTACGTACGGTCTGGGAAACCCGCCGGCAAACGGACGCAGGTTCCTGTCTTTGTTAGCCAGGATGCCGCAGACAAATGCCGTGAAGTTTTCGGTGCTTGGTTTCGGTTCGCATGCGTACCCCGATTTCTGCAGGTTTGCTTTTGATGTGCACAATGAGATTTCCAGACAAAGCTGGGCCATGCCATTGCAGGAAATCCATACGGTGAATGACAAATCGCCCCAACAGTTCAATGAATGGTTTAATGCCTGGTCGCAAATGGCGGGGCTACCGCAAATGGAATTACCTGTTTCGTTCCACCAGCAGCCCGCGGGTTTACAGACACTGGAGGTAGTTGAAAAAACTGCGGTAGCACAGGAAGGCGGGTCGTTTATGATACGGCTCAAACCCCGTGGCCGGGCGAGGTTCAGTTCCGGCAGCCTGCTTTCCATCTTTCCGGCCAACGACCATCGCGAACGCCAGTATTCAATCGGGCGTATGGGAAGTCTGATACAATTGAGTGTGAAGTTGCACGTCGGCGGACTGGGATCGGGTTACCTGTATAACCTTCAACCAGGTGACCAGATCAGGGGGCGGATTATAGCAAACGATGAGTTTCGCTTTCCGCGCAAGTCGGCACCTGTAGTCATGATTTCCAACGGTACCGGCATTGCACCGTTCCTTGGAATGATTGATGAAAACACCGGGAAAAAGGAATGTCATCTATATACCGGGTTCCGTAACCACCTGTCGTTTGACGTCTATGGGCAGTTGCTCGATACGGCACTCGCCGACGGCCGGCTGAACCGGTTGCACATTGCCTATTCACGCGAGGGAAACAAGATGTATGTGAGTGACCTCCTGGAACGGGATGCAGTATTTATCGGCCAGGTGCTGAAAAATGGCGGAACGCTGATGTTATGCGGTTCGCTGTCGATGCAGAATGATGTGATAGCAGTGCTGGAGAAAACATGTATGGAGCATAATCAAAAAGCGATCAGTTATTACCAGTCGCACGGGCAGGTACTCATGGATTGTTACTGACCCTGTGTTTTTTTATCTTCCAATTTTTTGATGTAATTATTTTTCCTTTGTCGGTAAATAGCAGGCAACTGTAAGCAGGGTATTTTTCCAGAAGCTCCAGGCCTTTCTTTTTTCCCAACACCATTATTGAGGTGCTGAATCCATTCGCCATTTCTGCGCTGGGTCCAAATACGGTTACGCTGGTTAGTCCCGTAGCCGGATAACCTGTAGCCGGGTTGATGATATGTGCATATCGGACCCCGTTAAACTCCACATACTTTTCATAACTGCCGGAAGTGACTACTGCGCCGGCTTTCAACGGAATCACTGCAAAGAGTTTGTCTTTCCGGAAGGGGTTGGTAAGGCCAATATTCCAGTCAGTTCCATCCGGTTGTTTGCCCCAGGTGTTCATGTCACCCGAGCCGTTCACGATACCTGACCCGACGCCTTTAGCCAACATTATTTCGCGGCAACGGTCCGCTGCATATCCCTCACCCAGCGCACCGAATCCGATTTTCATGCCTTCGAAACCCAGGAAAATAGTGGAGTTCACGCTGTCGAGAATAATATTTTTATAACCCACCCTGGCTACCGATTTTTTTATTGCTTCGGGCGATGGCATTTCAGTCATTGATCCGTCGAATTTCCAGATGCGGTCCATGGCGGCAAAGCTGATATCAAATGCACCGTTGGTGATTTCGGAAAAGTGGATAGCACGCCGGGTCAGTTCAAAAACTTCCCGGTCAACCTTCACCGGACGGATACCGGCGTTGCTGTTCACCTGTGATACCTGCGAAGCGGCAATCCAGTCGGAGATGAGGTTTTCAATGCGGCTGACTTCTGCAATGACCGTGTCAATGTAGTGTTCGGCTGAAAGCGAGTCGCTGGAAACGATACTGATATCGAAACGGCTGCCCATTAGCTTCACGGTACGTTTTCTCAATACCTGGGAGAATGTGGACAGCGTTGTCAATACTACGATTGAGAGTAGCAGGCATTTGCGGAGGACGTTTATGAAAGTGGATGTTTGCATTTCAAGGCAAAGAAACGAAAGTATCCCTTCGGGATGACAACGGGTCCCTACGGGATGACAACCGCGATGACAACCGGTCCCTACAGGATGACAAGAGATTCCTACGGGATGAGGTCCCTACGGGATGAGATCCCTACGGGATGAGATCCCTACGGGATGACAACCGGTCCCTACGGGATGACAAGAGGTCCCTACGGGATAAGATCCCTACGGGATGACAACCGCGATGACAACCGGTCCCTACGGGATGACAACGGGCTACGGGATGACAACGGGAGGGCAACGGGAGGACAACGGGAGGACGAACATTTATTTTGAATAGATTCCGCGGCTGCCACTGCAATAGAAAGCCACGGCGCACGCAAGGGCGTAATAAATGATAGGTCCGCCCCCAAACAATTCCACTCCCATGACCATACAGGCAAAGGGTGTTTTGGTCGCTCCGGCAAATACTGCTATAAATCCAAGTGCGGCGAACAGGTCAACCGGCGCACCTGCAACTATTGCAAGTGTATTACCCAATGTAGCCCCGATAAAAAACAGCGGCGTTACTTCGCCCCCTTTAAAACCCATGCCGATGGTGATGGCGGTAAATAAAATTTTCCAGAACCAGCTGAATGTTTCCGAGCCACCATTATGAAAGGCCGATACAATCGAAACGCCATCCGGTGATGGGTTCAGTACGCCCAGACCGAGGTAGTCACGTGTTCCGAGCGCAACCGCGAGGCCGATCACCAGTAGTCCACCGATAAAAGGAACCAGCCATTTTTTTTTCACCAGCCTTGCAGAAATGTCTTTAATGGAATGGGTAAGGAAAATAAATAACCACGCAGCTAATCCAAAAAAGACCCCCGCCAGCAGTGTTTTTCCTGCAATCATCCAGTTGAAATGTATGAAGGTGCCGGTCACGCTGTTGGGTAAAGTTGTTGTCACCTGGTAGATAGTATGATGGATGCCATAGGCAGAGCAGGTAACATCGGCCACCAGCCCGGCCACCAGGCAGGGGATAAATGCTTCATATGATAATATACCTGCTGACCGCAATGTGCGTATGCGGAAGAGCCCGACAGACAATGCTTCCAGGGCAAAGATGGCACCGGCAAAGGGAGTCCCGAACACCGCGCCGAAACCGGCAGCAATACCACATATCAGCAGGATGCGGACATCAGCCCGGCTAAGTTTCATCCATCGGGAAAGTAATGCGGCCAGGCTTCCACCCATCTGCACCGCTGTGCCTTCACGACCGGCGGATCCGCCGAAGAGGTGGGTGATCAGGGTGGCCAGCAACACAACAGGAGCCATCCTCCCCGGCACCCCGTTTCCTGGTTCATTGATCTCGCTGATGATAAGGCTGTTTCCCTGTTCCACGCGCTTAGCTGCGAACTGGTACAGGAAGTAAATCAGTATACCGGCAATGGGTAAAAGAAATAGCAGCCAGGGTTGTTGCCAGCGGAAAATGGTGACCCGGTCAAGCAACCATAAAAAGAGCGCAACCAGCGAACCGGTAACGACTGCCATCGGAACGGCCAGGGCTGACCAGCGGAGTTGCTGTGTCAGCACTTTTGTCAGGCTGTAAGATTGTTTATCCATGAATATCACCAACGCCAAAGATAAACCCTGCACCGCCTATAAGTTACTTTCCCGACGGTATCGCTATTTTTTCCGAGGTCTTTACAGGTGTTCCAAATACAGGCACATTATCGGAGGTCCAGGTAAATTTCTGTGCCCTTGGTGAACGGAACCGGCCGCAGCCCTGTCCGGGCTGGTCGTTGGCGTGATACAGAATCCAGTCTTCCTTACCATCGGGGGATGTGAAAAAAGAATTATGACCAGGGGCGTACACGCCGTTTTTAGGATCCTGTTTGAAAACCGGTTCAGGATTTTTAACCCAGGAGGCGGTATCCATCAGGTTACTGCCGTCAGTGGCAGTCATCATACCCAGGGCGTAGAAGTCCGTCCAGCAACCGCTGGCGGAATAAATAAGGTGGAGTTTATTTCCTTTTGCAAGAATCTGTGGTCCTTCATTCACATTAACGTGTGGTACGTCGTTGGGGTCGGTCAGGTCACCGTGCGTTTCCCAGGATAATTTCGGACTTGAAAGCATCACGCGTTCTCCTGTCACAGTCCATGGGTTACTCATCCTGGCAATGAAAATGTCCTGCTCGCCATTGACATCACCTTTCCAGCCAGACCATAACAGGTAAAGGCTGTCATGGTGTTCATATACTGTTCCATCGATGGACCATTTGTCATCCGGTGTGGCCAGTTTGCCTTTCATGATCCATTTACCCTTCATGGGGTCGCCGGAATTTTCCAGCACCCAAAGGCGGTGATCCTTATTGTTGCCACTGTCTGCAGCAAAATAGATATACCATTTGCCCCGCAGGAAATGAATTTCCGGTGCCCAGATTTCTTTGGAGTACGGACCGGTGGCAGGAGGGTCGAACACCACTTTTTTCTTTGCTGTTTTTAATTCAGCAAGGTTTTTTGTTTTCCAGATCGTAATATTTTTTCCGGTCGTGTTCGTGTAATAATAATATCCGTCTTTGTAGAGAGCCCAGGGGTCGGCACCCGCAGGGAGCAGCGGATTGCTGAATGTCTGGGCTGCAATCTCTGCCGTAACGGCAAGCAATAACAGGAACAGGGCAGTTATTCTTTTCATATGGTCAGTTTATTTTACCGTGGTGAAACGGTAAACAGATTTTGTATGGTAGGTTTTTCCCGGGTCCAGGATGGTACCTGGAAATGAAGGCTGGTTAGGAGAGTCGGGGAAGTGCTGTGTTTCCAATGCGAATGCAGTCCGGAAGTCATCCCTGCTTCCGGCTTTCATGGCGTTCATGGACTGCATAAAGTTGCCCCCGTAAAATTGCAGGCCAGGCTCTTCTGTCCATATTTCCATTTTTATACCCGACCTGTCGCCGGTGATTTCTGCCGCTTTATTCCAGCCGGATGGCACAGTAGCATTGATTACAAAGTTGTGGTCATAGCCCTTGCCATTTTTCAACTGCTCATTGTCAACGTCGACCCTTGATCCGATGGTCGTTGGTTTCCGGAAATCAAAGGGCGTGTTGGCAACAGGAGTATTTTTTCCGGATGGAATCAATGTCGAATCGACGGGCGTATAATTATCGGCATTGATCATGAGCACGTGGTTGTTGATGGTGCCACTTCCATTCAGGTTGAAAAACGCGTGATTGGTCAGATTGACGGGTGTACGTTTATCGGTCACAGCGGAATACTCGAGCTGCAGTTCATTTGCCGATGTCAGTGTATAGGTCACTTTCACCTGCAGGTTACCGGGGTAACCTTCTTCCATGTCTTTGGACAAATAACTTAATTCCAGTGCAGAATCTCCCACCTGTTTTGCATCGAATACCTGGTACTGGAATCCCTGCTTGCCCCCATGAAGGGTATTGGCGCCATTGTTCAGGGCCAGTGTGTATTGTTTACCATCGAGTGTGAACTTGCCTTTCGCAATGCGGTTGCCATAACGTCCGATAGTGGCGCCGAAGTAGGGTTCCGTGGATCGCTGGTAGCCGGCAAGGCTATCGAACCCGATTACTACGTCGACCAGTTTGCCATTTTTATCCGGTACAAGCAGGCTTACCAGTCGTCCCCCGTAGTTCGTAACAGCCGCCTGCAACCCGTTTTTATTTTTCAGTATATAGAGGGCGGTTTGTTTGCCATTGACCTGTCCTTCGAAAGCGGCTGCAGAAGGCAATGCCGGAGCGTCGGCTGGAGTGGTCTTCATTTCATCTGTTTTTTTTTCTGCGGCAGTATCATTGTTACAGGCTGCCAATGTGAGCAGCATACAATAAACAATTCCTTTTCTGGTAATCATCTGGCTAAGTTTTTTTACAAGGTAAGAAGATCATTTTATTCACCGGATGGAACAGGCTTTGACTGCAGGGTGGCTACTGGCGTACCAAATGCCGGTGACCCATCCGCATTCCAGGTGAATTCCTGCATCCTTACCGTCCGTTTTTCACCGCAACCGTCACCACTGTTGCTGTTGGCATGATAAAGGATCCAATCCTCGGAGCCGTCTTTGGACTTAAAAAATGCGTTGTGTCCGGGAGCATATGCCTTACCGGTTGTATTTTTTGTAAACACAGGCTGGGTCGATTTGGTCCAGTCGGTTGCCAGCAGCGGGTTACCAGCTTCTTTGAGGGTGAGCAGGCCAAGCGAGTAGTCGTCGGTCCAGCATCCGCTGGCGGAATAGACCAGGAAATTTTTGCCATTATGGGTCAGGTATTCCGGCCCTTCATTGACCGGACCACCATTCACTTCCCAGCTGATAACGGGTTCGGAGATCATGGTTGTTGTACCGGTAAGGGTCCATGGGTCACCCATTTTTGCGATGTACAGATTTTGTTTTTGCTGGCTGAGGTCTGGCCGACCACTCCAGATAAAATAGCGTTGGCCATTATATTCCATTACGGTGCCATCGATTGCCCAGAAATCGGAGTCGGCCAGGAAAATACGGCCCTTGTCGGTCCACGTGCCGGTTGTCGGATCGGCACTGGCATTTTCCAGCACCCATGTGCGTTGTGTTCCATCCGGTCCGCTCCCTGCGGTGTAATAGATATACCATTTACCATCGAGGTAATGCAGTTCCGGTGCCCATACGTTGGCGGAGTTGGATGCACCGGCGGGCGGGGTATAAACTGTAACCTGCGAAGCCGTACCGAGGGACGACATCTTTTCGGTTTTCCAGAGGACTATGCGGTTACCCATTGTCTGGGAGTAATAGTAATATCCGTCTTTGCCAATCACCCATGGGTCGGAACCGTTTCTCAGGGGATTCACAAATGT
>SDZZ01000369.1 GCA_004173255.1 Chitinophagaceae bacterium
TACGTAAAGAACTCGCTTTGCGGGTACAGTTCCAAACCGATCGCTTTGTATTTTTCGAATGCAGCGAGATCCTTCTTGTTGAAATTGTAGGTGACCAGGAAACGGTATACACCTTCAAAACCATTACCACCCACTTTTGCATCGGCAAGACGCGTGTAGTATTTGGCGGCATCGTCCTTATGGTCACTGTTCTCCGCAGTGAAGGCCGCCAGGATCATTACATTGGTATCAAGTGGTGCGGTCAGGATCTTCATCTGCTGCAGCATATCGGAATACTCGGCCACCTTTTTAAAGCTGGTGAATGATTCCGCATATTTCTTGGCTTCGTACGCCTTGTAACCTTTCGAGAAATAATTGGAGTAAATGGAAATTGGTCCGTTCTTGTACGACTCCTCTTTTGCCATCTCAAGTGTCGGCTGCATTTCCTTGTACTTTGCCCAGGCGGCTTCAGCTTCCGCATTCAGCGCATCACCCTGCGGCGTACCAGCCACCGATGAATCGCCTGCCAGCACCCCATAGATCGTGGTCTTCAACAGGTATGCTTCCGGCTTAGAGGCGAACTTGGCGTTTGTCATCTTCTTGTCGAGATCTTCCTTCGCCTTCTTATACTGGCCAAGGAGTATGAAATTCTTTATGTCGTCGTAAGTCTGCGCGCTGACAGCGGCAGTGAACGAGAACATCAGTAGCACCAGTGCGATCTTTTTCATCAGAATTTTTGATTTGTATAAAAAAAATATGGACTCTTTGTTGACTCAGCCTTATGCAGGCTCATTTTCGTCAGGTAAAGATGGATTTTCACCTTCATCGGTTGCGTCATCCGCTGTTTCATCTGTATCAGTCACCTGCTCAGCACTTTCCACTTCGCCAGCGGTCAGGACGTCGATTCCGCTTTCTACCAGTTGCACATCATCCGCATTCGCTTCGGGCTGCTCCTCATTGAGGCGCGTAATGGCTGCAATTTCATCACCCTCATCGAGCCGGATCAGCTTCACACCCTGCGTAGCACGCCCCTGGCTGCTGATACGGCTTACATTCATCCGGATTGTAACCCCACTCTTACAGGTGATCATCAGGTCATGCGTCTCATTCACATCCAGCATTCCAACCAGGCTTCCGGTTTTTTCCGTAACACTGATCGTTTTTACCCCTTTACCTCCGCGGTTGGTAAACCGGTATTCATCCACCGGGGTACGTTTCCCGTATCCTTTTTCACTGACCACCATTACGGTCTTGGATGCATCGGTCTCTGGATTTACACAAATCATACCAACCACCTCGTCGGTTGCATCATCCACCTCAATACCGGCCACCCCGATGGCGCCCCGCCCTGTGGTTCGGACCTTTTCTTCCGAGAAACGGATTGCCCGCCCACTTTTCACGGCCATCATGATTTCGGACCTGCCGTCGGTCATTTTTGCCTCCAGCAACTCATCCCCTTCATTGATGGTGATGGCATTCACACCGGTCAGGCGCGGACGGCTGAAATCCTTGAGATCCGTTTTCTTGATGATCCCTTTCTTGGTACACAGCACTATGTAGTGGGACGACACAAATTCTTCGTCTTTCAAATCTTTTACATCAATGATCGCACGAACCTTATCATCCGGCGGAATCTGGATCATGTTCTGCAACGCACGGCCCTTGCCCGTTTTCTCACCTTCCGGAATCTCATATACATTCAGCCAGTAACACCGTCCCTTTTCAGTAAAGAACAACATGGTATGATGGGTGGATGCCACAAACAGGTGAACGATATGATCCTCTTCCCTCGTTTTACCACCCAGTACACCACGTCCGCCACGTTTTTGTGCACGGTACTCATCGGCCGGTGTACGTTTGATATAACCCAGGTTGGAAATGGTGATCACCACATCCTCTTCCTTGATCAGGTCCTTGATCCGGAATTCGTTTTCCAGGTAAGTGATTTCGGTTCTCCGTTCGTCGCCAAACTTATCGCGGATCTCGATCAGTTCCGTCTTGATGAGGTCGAAGCGCATTCCTTCATTGGCGAGTAATTCCTTCAGTGAATTGATCAGCACCATCAGTTCATCATATTCAGCGCGGATCTTCTCACGCTCCATACCGGTGAGCCTTTGCAAACGCAGTTCCAGTATGGCTTTCGCCTGGATTTCATCCAGCCCCCAGCCGGCGTTGATCAGCCCGTCTTTTGCAATTTCGGGTGAAGCCGATGCCCGGATCAGTGCAATCACTTCGTCCAGGTGGTCGAGTGCAATGAGGTAACCCTGTAAAATATGCGCACGTTTTTCTGCCTCGCGCAGTTCAAACTTCGCCCTGCGTACAACCACCTCGTGGCGGAACTCAATGAACTCGGCAATCATGTCTTTCAGGTTCAGCGTGCGTGGCCGGCCTTTTACAATCGCCACGTTATTGATCCCGTAAGATGTCTGCAGTTCGGTCAATTTATACAGCTGGTTGATGATCAGGTTCGGCACCCCGTCCCTTTTCAGGTCAATCACAATCCGCGTACCTTCCTTGTTGTTCGATTCGTTATTTACATGGGCAACCCCTTCAATCACTTTCTCGATTACCAGCTCGCCAATGCGGTTGGTCAGTGAATCGCGGTTGACCTGGTACGGCACTTCCGTAATGATGATCTGCTCCCGTCCGCTTGGTTTTGCATCCAGGTGCAGTTTACCGCGCAGAACCACCTTGCCGCGACCGGTATGGGCGGCATTCTTCACACCCTCCATGCCGTAAATGATTCCCCCTGTAGGGAAATCGGGCGCCTTCACGTGGGTCATCAGCTCATCGATGCTGATGTCCCGATTGTCGATATAGGCCACACAACCATCGATTACTTCAGTGAGGTTATGGGGAAGGATGTTGGTAGCCATCCCTACCGCAATACCACTGCTTCCGTTGATGAGCAGCTGCGGGATCCGGCTTGGGAGGATCGATGGTTCCTTTTCGGAATCATCAAAATTGAGCTGGAAATCGACCGTGTCTTTTTCAATATCATCCAGCATATGTTCGCCCAGGCGATGCAGGCGTACCTCGGTATAACGCATAGCGGCCGGGTCGTCCCCGTCCTGGTTACCGAAGTTACCCTGGCCGTCGACCAGCATATAACGCATGTTCCATTCCTGGGCAAGACGGGCCATGGCAAAGTAAACGGATGAGTCACCATGCGGGTGATACTTACCGAGTACTTCCCCCACTACCCTGGCGGATTTCTTGAATGGCCGGTTGAAATTGAGGCCAAGTTCATTCATTGCAAAAAGGACACGGCGGTGAACGGGTTTGAAACCATCACGTACATCGGGCAGGGCACGACCTACAATTACTGACATCGAATAATCGATGTAGGCGGTCTTCATCTGCTCCTCAATGTTGACGGGAATGATCCGGTTTTCGTCCTGCGTTTCCTGCGGTTCTAAGTTTTCTTCCATGTTGAGCGGTAGTTACGCTGATTTTAATTTTTATTGCTGATGGCAAAACTTTCAGCGTTGCACGAAGCCCTGAATCAGCAAGCATTTTAAGCGCCGGGGATCCCGTATGGGACGGGGGTCGGCAAGGCTGGCAAATTTACTTTTTTTGACCCTCATAACCTGATCCGGGCGGGTGTTTTTTACCCTAGTTTTCCACCCGGTGTGGATTAGTCACGAAGCTGGCTGTACGGGGATTTCACGGGTTCAAACCTTGGCCTTTTTATAACACGGCTTTTGCACTTGGCGGCACAGTATTTTCGTTCTTTGTACCAGAAAACCAGGCAATCATGAACAGCTATTTACTTTTACGGAATAACAAAGAGACCGGCCCTTATTCGCTGGAGGACTTACTCCGCGCGGGTTTGAAGCCATATGACCTGGTGTGGGTGAAAGACCGGAGCGCTGCCTGGCGCTATCCGAGCGAAATCGATGAGCTTCGCTCCCACGCGCCCGTTGTGGAAGAGCAGCCTTACGACCGATTCTATAAACGCCCGGGGGAGCAGGAACCTCCCTCCCATCCGGCCCTCCAGCAAGCCCGTTTGGCCACTGCTGCCATGGCCCTGAATCCAGAGCTCCTCAATAGATCTGACAATACCCGGGTAAAACCGATTGTTCCGGTTGGTCCTTCGGAAAGCCCGCTTGTTGCCGGCCAGCCAGCGCCGTCGGTTATTGTGCCACAGGTGCCAGGCATATTGCAACCAGCGGCAACCAGTTCATCGGTTCAAAGTGCGTCTGTTCAAAATCCTTACAGCCACGGTGCACAGCTTCACAGTGAAGCGATTCAAAGTACGTCAGTTCAAAGTGCATCGCCTCAAAGTGAATCCTTTCAAAGTACACCGGTTCAACGGGCATCGGTTCAAAGTCCGTCTGTGCAAAGTTCGCCTGTCCAAAGCTCAGCGGTTGAAACCCGCTCAGTAGAAAACCGGGCCGTTGACAGTCCATATGCCCCAAAGCCCTCGCACCAACAGACGGTGGTTAAACCAGCCCGCTCCGTGTTTGTCACAATGCCCGCTGGCACTAATAGTGCTACCCATACCGCTTCCGCAATTCCTTCGCCGTCACCAAGAAATCCGGTCAAGGAAACGATCGATATTTCGCCAGCAGGAAATCAGC
>SDZZ01000370.1 GCA_004173255.1 Chitinophagaceae bacterium
TACTGGTATTGCACCCTAAAGTAAAACATTCCGTGAAGGCCAGTGGTGATGCCGTTTTATTGCTCACCCACTACAAAACCGGGACGGATGACGATGCCGCCATCCAGGGATGGTAGTAGCTAACGAGAAGAATGTTCGACAGACGTGGGGAAATATTTTCCTTCTAATACATTAAATATGCGCAATATGAAGAGATCAATTTTAAATGCCGTAAAGTCCGCAATACTGTCGGTAGTATTTCTTTCCTGGTCGGCTGTGGCTTTTGCCCAGGACAAAATTGTGATCGATAAATCGGAAGCAGAATCCTGGCTGATGCGGAATTGGATCTGGGTCGCACTCGGTGCACTGGTATTGCTCATCCTCCTGTTCAGTGGCAGCAGGGCCCGTCGCCGCACTACCACTACGGTCACCAAGGACGACTACGGTAATGTCCGCAAAGTAACAACCACCGAAATCGACGATTAAACATTCCCGGCAACCTGGGTTATGATAGTCTGATGCCTGCCGGGTTTTAATACCCGGAGGCTTTTTTATGCAGCGGGCGGAAACGTCAGCACAAAAGAAGTGCCTTCATCCGGATTAAGCTGTACCTGAATCCGGCCTTTATGCAGCATCATAATTTGTTTGCACAGGCTTAGTCCGATACCGCTCCCGTTTTTTTTGGTGCTGAAGAAAGGGATAAAAATTCGTTCCATCAGGTCTGGCGGTATACCCGGCCCGTTATCCGAAACCTTAATAACCGTCTGTTTCTCGGAGTTTACGAATGCGCTCATACTGATAACCGGTTCGTCCGATTCACGCACTGCTTCAATGGCATTTACCACCAGGTTGATCAACACCTGCTCAATCAGGCTGGGGTCGGCATTGAAAACAAGGTCCGGATCCTTAAGGATGGTATCCACTTCAATATTTTTCTGTTCCAGCGTCGGATGCATCAGTTGCAGGATATTCTCGAAAATATCCAGGGCATACACCCGTTGCAGGTGCAGGGTGGTAATTTTGTTGAGGTTGCGGTAAGTTTCGGCAAACTTCAGCAAACCCTCGCTCCGGCGCCGGATCGTTGCAATACCCAGCTTCAGGTCATCCACCGCACCGGTGCCGTTATCCAGTTGCGGCACGGCCTCAAGCAGCCTGCTGTTCAGCGTTTCAGCCAGCGACGAAATGGGCGCTACTGAATTCATGATCTCGTGGGTAAGCACGCTCAGTAATTTTTGCCAGGCCTGCGACTCCGTCTCCTCAAGCGCTTCATTCACATTCTGGAAGGCGATCAGCTTGAATGTACTGCCGCCGGTCTGGAATGCAGTGGCAGACAGCAACACCTTGAATGCATTATTGTCTTTTTTTGCCACGCTGATCTTGCTTACACCCGGTTGCAATTCAATGATGGACTGGTATAAAGCTTCATCCCGTTTTTCAAGTGAGTGGACAGATTTCAGGTAGGGGAGCTGCAACATCTTTTTCAGCGATTCATTCATCCACACCACTTCACCATGCGATTCATTGTAGGAAAGAATCCCGGTGTCAACCAGCTCGAGTATTTTTTGCAGGTACTGGTACTGGGTTTCCTTTTCGTGACTGATGCTTTTGAATGTGTCGATCACGCTGTTAAACCCTTCCCGCAGCAACTGTACATCTTCCGGTGCATGTGTTACATCAAAGTGACGGGAGAAGTCGCGGTAACGGACCGACTCTACAAAATGTTCCAGCTCCTTACGGGTCTTGTAAAAGAAACGGAACATCTCGGTACACTGGTACAACACCAGTGGCAGCAACAGCAACAGGTACACCTGCCACCCGCGCACAATTACCCACGAGCACAGGCATAGCGTGGCCAGCATCAGGACAATCCGCAGGATGATCCTTGTTTTGGTGGATTTAAATATCATACTTGTTCAGTCTCCGGTACAGCGCCGTGCGGGTAAGCCCCAGTTCCTTTGCAGCCTTGGTGATATTGCCGCTGTGTTTCTCGATCACTTTGAGGATGGTATTTTTTTCAACCGAGCTGAGTTTGGTTTCCACCGGGGTTTCCATGTCGACCGCATTTTCAATCGGGGAAAATATCAGATCCGACGGTTTCAGTACGTGGTCATCGGCCATGATCACCGCCCGTTCAATAATGTATTGCAGTTCGCGCACGTTGCCCGGATAATGATGCTGCGCAAGCTTTTCGAGCGCCTTTGGTTCAAATTCCGGTTCATTCCGCAGGTACTTCGAACTGTATATTTTACTGAAATGTTTTGCCAGTAACAGGATGTCGCTGCTGCGCCGGCGAAGCGGCGGCACCAGAATTTCCACTGTGTTGATCCGATAAATCAGGTCTTTCCTGAACCTCGATTCATTGGCCAGTTCGGAGAGTGGTACGTTGGTGGCACAGATGAGACGGATATCAACCGGCACGGAGTCATTTGAACCGAGCCGGCTCACGCGACGGTTCTGCAATACGCTCAGCAATTTCACCTGCAGGTGCAGGGGAAGGTTGCCGATTTCATCCAGGAACAAAGTACCCTTGTCGGCCGCTTCAAACCGGCCTGCCCGGTCTTCCCTGGCATCCGTAAACGCTCCCTTCCGGTGACCAAACAATTCACTTTCAAAAAGGCTTTCCGTCAATGCACCCACATCCACTTTTACAAAAGGCATATTGTTACGGAGCGACCGGCGATGGATGGCCTGTGCAATCAGGTCCTTCCCGGTGCCATTTTCACCAAGGATCAGGATGTTGGCATCGGTCGGTGCTATCTTGTCAATCTTGTGGAAAATCTCCTGCATCACTTCGGATTCACCCAGCAGGTCTTTGTCCAGACCCATGTCTGCAGCGCCGGTTTTGTCTTTTCCCGGTTTGCTTTTCCGCTGCAATATTTCAGTAATGGTGGACACCAGTTTTTCGTTGTGCCACGGCTTCACCACAAAATCGGCAGCACCTTCTTTCAACGACCGAACGGCAAGATCAATATCACCATAGGCGGTGATCATGATCACGGATGCATCGGGCTTTATTTTACGTACTTCCTTCAGCCAGAATAACCCTTCGTTACCCGTATTGATGGAACTGTTAAAATTCATGTCGAGCATGATCAGGTCGAAGTTGGTGCGACCCAGGTGGTCCCGCAGGTTCTCCGGATTTTTTTCAATCACCACTTCCTTCGCCTGCGTCTTTAAGAGCAAACGCACTGCGGTAAGCACATCGGGATCATCATCGACAATCAGTATGGAGGCGTTTCTTAAATTCATAAAAATGTTTGCCCGGCAATGATAAACATATTTACAAAACAGCAATAAAAAAATCGATAGCCGGTTGCAGCAGCAGCGTATATTCAACTGGTCAGGATTATGGTCTGCTTCCGGTTGTGTGAGTCCTGCCGCTACCGCCCGCGCCGTTAAGTGCGCAAGGCGCGCAAAGTGCGCAAGGTTTGCACGGTGCTGCCACCCGGCTGCAGTTCCGCCTGTAAGACCGAACAGGGCGTTGCCTTCGTGGCAACGCCGTACTGGTTTTCCAGCGCCTTGTACGGTGACCCGTCCTGAGCAGTTATAGGCTCAAATTCAGGGCGGGACGCGGTGTATCGAAAGCGGACACAGATTGTATCGCTTTTGCAAAACGGACAGCCAGAACGGAAAGTTAACCCGTTGAATATCAATCAGTATTCCGGTTGGCACACTTCTTCTTTATAGGTGGGAGTTCAACCATAAAATAATTTCAACAGTGGACAGAGTTATAGCAAAAAAGAAGTGGAGCAGGAAACGGATCCTCACAATTGCGGGGATCGCTGCAGTGGCAATCCTGATCGCCGGAAGCATTTATTTCACCTCAGGTAAAAGCCGGCTGAACGTAGAAGCCGACCGCCTTACCATTTCAGAAGTAAAACAGGGAGTATTCCAGGAAAATATCCCGGTCAACGGCATGGTGCTGCCGCTCACCAGCATCTACCTCGATGCGCAGGAAGGTGGACGGGTGGAAGAGAAATATGTAGAAGACGGGGCCGTAATGAAAAAGGGTGACCCGATCCTTCGTTTATCGAATACCGACCTGATGATGACCATGGTTACCCAGCAGTCGACCGTATTTAACACGCTTACCCAGATGCAGATCAACCGCAACGCGGCACAGCAGAACACGGTAGGCAAACTGAACTCGATGGCCGATGTGGAAAGCCAGCTGACGGAAGCCAAACGACTGTATAGCCTGAACAAAAAATTGTACGACCAGAAAGCAATCGGATTGCAGGAGTTCAAAAAATCGGAGAATGAATACAACTACTATTCAGAGAAGTCGAACCTGACCAAACGCATTCTCCAGGCGGATTCCTTGTCGACCAAACAACAGCTGGTGCAGGACCGGCAGTCGTACGACGCAGCCCAGAACGCCCTCAGCCTGATGCAGAAAAAAGTGGGTGACCTGATTGTGCGGGCGCCGGTAGATGGACAGCTGACATCACTCGACGCGGAAATAGGACAAAGCAAGAATAAAGGCGAACGGCTGGGCCAGCTGGATGTGGTTGGTGGATTCAAGGTGCGGGTCGACATCGACGAACATTACCTGTCCGAGACCGCCGAA